>JAPOYE010000073.1 GCA_026706695.1 Candidatus Dadabacteria bacterium
GGAACAGAGAAGGCCGGATGGTACGTATGTGCGCTTTGATAACAATGCCGCCGTCATAATAGACAAGGAAAACGAGCCGATAGGTACGAGGGTTTTCGGACCGATCGCGCGTGAACTGAGGCTTAAGGGTTTTATGAAAATTATCTCGCTTGCTCCGGAGGTCGTCTGAACATGTCAGCTGGAAAGAGAAAGTTTCACATAAGGGCCGGGGATACGGTCTACGTGGTTGCGGGCAAGGAGAAAGGGAAGACCGGCAAGGTGCTGAGAATTGACAGAAACGTCGAAAAGGCCTTTGTGGAGAAGCTCAATATCATAAAGAGACACAACCGCCCGACGCAGAAAAACCCCGCTGGCGGAATCATCGAGAAAGAGGCCGGAATCCATGTCTCGAATCTGATGCTGTACGATTCCGAGAGCAGTCAGCCGGTAAAAGTTGGGTATAGAACCGGCGAGGACGGTAAAAAAATAAGGTACAACAGAAGGACTGGAAAGGAAATCTGAGAAAATGGTTCCGAGAATAAAGACCCTATATAAGAGCGAGGTCGTACCCGCACTGATTGAAAAATTTTCCTACGGAAACACTATGCAGGTTCCAAGGCTTGAGAAAATAGTAGTGAACATGGGACTTGGAAGACTTAGTGAAGCCGGGAGACAGACAAAGGTAATAGACGAAGCCGTCTCGGAACTTGCGGGGATAACAGGACAAAGGCCGGTGGTTACCAAGGCCCGGAAGTCAGTTGCGGGTTCCAAGCTCAGGGAAGGCCAGCCGATAGGCTGCATGGTTACGCTCCGGGGAGAGAGAATGTATGAGTTTTTCGACCGTTTGGTGAATCTCGCCCTTCCAAGAGTCAGGGATTTCAAGGGACTGTCGCCGCGGGCTTTTGACGGTTCCGGCAACTATACTCTGGGAATAAGGGAGCACCTGGTTTTTCCTGAAATAGATTACAGCAAGGTTCAGTACAACAAGGGAATGAATATTAGTCTGATTACCACTTCAAAAACCGATGCCGAGGCCATGGAACTTCTTGCCGGTCTCGGAGTGCCGTTTGCGAATAATTAGAAGAGAGGAATTATGGCCAGAAAAGCATTACTTGAGAAATCGAAGAGGAAGCCGAAGTTTCGCGTGCGTGCGGTTAACCGTTGCGTACTCTGCGGGAGGCCGAGAGGTTTTATGAGAAAATTCGGCATCTGCAGGGTCTGTTTCAGGGATCTTGCCAGCAAGGGACATCTTCCGGGCGTGAGAAAAGCGAGTTTTTAAGAAATATGTTGGAGAGAAAATGACGGATCCGATTGCAGATATGTTAACCAGAATAAGGAACGCCTTTATGGTGGGTCACAACCATGTCGAGATTCCCGGTTCGGTTATAAAAGGCGAGATTGCCAGGGTTCTTACTGAGGAAGGCTACGTGGAGAGTTATAAAATTACTGAAGAAGGGGTAAAGAAAACCATAAGCATCAAGTTGAAGTACGGTCCTGACGGCAAGGCGGCAGTAGATGAGATAAAGAGGATAAGCAAGCCATCAAGAAGGGTTTACGTTGGCAAAGATGATATTCCGAGGGTCAGGGGCGGAATGGGAATTTCAATACTTTCTACTTCAAGCGGAATAATGACGGGGGTTGCTGCAAGGAGCAAAAGGATAGGCGGGGAGATTCTCTGCACGGTGATCTGAGGACAGACGAATGTCAAGAATAGGAACAAAACCAGTGGTTATTCCCGACGGGGTAACGGCGACGCCCAGACAGGGGGCTATCGAAATCAAGGGGCCAAAGGGAAGCCTTGAGGTTACGGTGCCCGAGGGAATAAAAGCCGTACTTGAGAACGGAACCGTGGTTGTTTCCAGGCAAAGCGAGGAGAAAAGAATAAAGTCTTTTCACGGTCTTACGCGAAGCCTTATTAACAATTCAGTAATAGGGGTGAGTGAAGGATTTACCAAGGTACTTCGCATAACCGGTACGGGTTACAAGGCGGATCTCTTGGGGAAAGCAGGACTCAGGTTTTCACTCGGTTACTCACACCCGGTTGATTTTTCACTTCCCCAGGGCGTAGAAGCGACCGTGGAGGAACGGGGCACCTTGCTCTCGCTTCATGGAATTGACAAGCAGCTCGTGGGAGAGACCGCGGCACGCATAAGGAAGATAAGACCACCCGATTCCTATAAGGGCAAGGGTGTTCGTTACGAAGGTGAGAAGTTGAAGCTTAAACCCGGAAAAGCTGGAGCGGCTACTAAGTAATGATAAAAAAGAAAAGCAGAAATCTGGCGCGTAAAAGAAGACACCTTGCTGTGAGGAAAAAGATAAACGGCACCGCGGAGATTCCCAGGGTTTCCGTTTTCCGCTCGGCAAGGCATATATACGCCCAACTAATAGATGATACCGCAGAAGTCACCCTTCTTCAGGCATCAACGATGTTTTCTGAGACGAAAAAGAGATTGTCTGCTGAGAACATGAAGAAAACCGAGGTTGCCAAAGAGGTCGGAAAGCATCTCGGGGAGATGGCTGTTCAGAAGGGCATAACCAGGGTGCGTTTCGACAGAGGGGGTTACGCTTACCACGGAAGGATAAAGTCGCTTGCCGACGGGATCCGCGAGGCGGGAGTGGAGTTTTAGGAGAAAAATTAAAGGAGGCTTTGGTTTTGGCAGAGGAGAGAATAAATCCGGCAGAACTTGAATTGCAAGAAAAAGTGGTTCACATAAGGAGGGTCGCTAAGGTGACCAAGGGTGGGAAAAGATTCCACTTTACTGTTCTTGCCGTGGTCGGAAACTCCGACGGAATTGTGGGAGCCGGACTGGGAAAATCGAATGAGGTTCCTGATGCCGTAAGAAAGGCGGTTGAAAAAGCAAAGAAAACTCTAATAAGGGTGCCGCGCAACGGCGCCACCATACCGCACGGAATTCACACGGAATATGTGTCAAGCAAGGTTATGCTCCTGCCTGCTGCCCCGGGTACGGGCGTTATAGCGGGTGGTGCAGTGCGAGCGGTGGTCGAACTTGCCGGCATACACGATGTTCTCTCGAAAGTTGTCGGATCAAGGAATCCGCTTAATGTTGTTATGGCGGTTGTAAAGGGACTCTCGGAACTGCAGGTTCCCGAAGAAATCGCGAAGACGAGGAACAAGGAGATAAAGGACCTCGATCTTCCCAATTACTATGATGCGGCGCAGTAGAACGCGCGCTTAACAGTGGAGTGCAAAAGGAAATGTTAAACGAACTTTCGCCGGTTAAGGGATCTAAAACAAAAAGAAAAAGGGTAGGAAGAGGTGCGGGTTCCCAAGGGAAAACCAGCGGAAGAGGGCACAAGGGCCAAGGATCCCGTTCGGGGAAAGGGGTATCCAGATGGTTTGAAGGCGGTCAGACTCCACTCAAAATGAGAAGCCCGAAAAGGGGCTTTACAAACATATTCAAAAAACAGTACGACATAGTTAACTTGAAGGATCTTGAGCGTTTTGCGGATGCGGAGTCGGTTACGATCCAGACGCTTGCCGAGGCGGGAATAGTAAGCGGCAAAAAACCCGTAAAACTCCTGGCTACCGGCGAGATTGCCTCGGCGCTCTCCATAACGGTTAATGCCTGCAGTGAGGCGGCCGCGCGCAAGATAAACGACGCGGGAGGAAAAGTGGAGATAGTATGAGCAGTAATGTCGCGTCACTTCCCAGGATTCCGGAGCTTAACAGGAAGCTGCTTTTTACAGCCGCAATGCTCATTGTTTACAGGGCAGGGGTTTTCGTTCCGATTCCGGGAATCGATCCGGACCAGATTGCCAAGATGTTCGAGCAGACCCGCGGCACGATATTCGACATACTTAACATGTTTTCCGGGGGAGCACTTGAGCAGGCGTCAATTTTTGCCCTGGGGGTTATGCCCTACATTACCGCCTCAATCATCATGTCGCTTCTGGTAAAGGCCTTCCCTTCACTTGAAGCAATGCAGAAAGAAGGTGACGCCGGAAGGAGAAGAATAAATCAGTACACAAGGTACGGCACCGTTCTTATATGTCTCGTTCAGGGCTTTATGCTTGCGGTTACCCTTGAGCGCGGCGGGGTAGGAGCGGCCACTGTCGGAAGTGCCGTTACGGACCCCGGTCTGATGTTCAAGGTTACGGCAGTTCTCACGCTCACCGCGGGCGGACTTTTTGTTATGTGGCTTGGAGAGCAGATAACAGAGAATGGAATCGGAAACGGGGTATCTCTTCTTATCGCCGCATCGATAATCGCCAGTATTCCCGGGGCGTTCTGGAACCTCTCAAGGCTCGTTGGCACGGGTGAGATTACCGTTTTGGGGGTTTTGCTTATTTTTATTTTCCTAGGGTTTCTTATGGGCCTTATAGTTTACTTTGAGCGTTCCTACCGGAAAATACCGGTTCAGTACCCCAGAAGGGTCGTAGGGAGGAAGGTAATGGGAGGGCAGAGTTCCCATCTGCCTCTTAAAACCAATCCTTCGGGGGTCATTCCTCCGATCTTCGCTTCTTCGATCCTTATTTTCCCCGCTACGATTGTTACGTTTGCCGATGTTCCGGCTATTCGCACCTTCTCTGACCTTGTGTTTCAAAACGTGTTCGTATACAACCTGATCTTTGCAATACTCATAATATTCTTTGCCTTCTTCTATACTTCAATAATTTACGACCCGGACGATCTCTCGGATAACCTGAGGAAAAACGGCGGAAACATACCGGGAATAAGGCCGGGCAGAAAGACATCGGAGTACATAGGCAATGTGCTCGGAAAAATTACTTTTATAGGGGCTATATACGTGGCGGCGGTCTGCGTGTTGCCGGCGTTTCTTGAGAGAGAACCTTTTAATCTGCCGTTTTACTTCGGAGGCGTGTCACTTCTTATCGTAATAGGAGTAACACTTGATTTCATGCAGCAGATCGAATCTTTTCTGATAACTCACAGTTATGAAGGATTTATAAAGAAGAGGGGAATGAAGGAACCCCAGAGGTACAGATTCTGACGCAAGGGAGAATACCAAAGACTATGAGATTGATACTGTTTGGGCCGCCAGGGGCTGGAAAGGGAACGCAGGCTGATTTCATCAGGGAAAAATACGAGGTTGAGCATATATCGACTGGTGATGTGCTGCGTGAAGCCATGAAAAACGAGACTGAAGTTGGGCTTTACGCTAAGTCGTTCATGGACAAGGGAGAGCTTGTACCTGATGAAGTCGTGACGGAAATAATAAGACAGAAAATATCTGCGATTGGCGAGAGAGGTTTTATGCTTGACGGTTTTCCTAGAACTCTGGAGCAGGCAAGATCTCTTAACGGTATTCTCACTGATGCCGGAATCGGCATTGACGCAGTTATTTCCCTCGAGGTTCCCGACGAAGAAGTTGTGCAGCGAATAACCAAACGCCAGAAAATAGAGGGCAGGCGGGACGACACAGAGGATGTGATAAGGAACAGACTTAGAGTTTACAAGGATCAGACATCTCCTCTTAAGGATTTTTACGAAAAAACCGGCGTTCTGCGTGCAGTTGAGGGAATAGGACAGATATCGGATATCGCCGGGAGAATAGACGGTGTGCTGAAGCGGTTGCAATAATGATTCGCTTGAAGAACAGAGAAGAGCTTAAACGCATGAGGGCTGCTGGCAGGGTGGTTTCCGAAGTGCTTATGAGGCTTGAGGAAGAGGCAAAGGAAGGAGTGACCACCTGGGAGCTTAACGAGATTGCGGAAAGAATGTGCGCAACAGGAGGCTTTAAGCCTGCTTTTAAAGGTTACGCAAATTATCCAGCGTCGGTGTGCTTTGCCCTTAACGAAGAGATAGTGCACGGTATTCCCTCGAAGAAAAAGGTGCTTAAGGACGGGGACATAGTAGGAATAGATTTCGGAGTACTGCTGGACGGTTATTACGCCGACTCGGCAATAACGGTTGCGGTCGGTAAAATCCGTCCTGTTGCCGAAAAACTGCTTCGGGTTACTAGGGATTCCCTCTATAGGGGCATAGACATGGTGAAAAGTTCAAACAGAGTTCTGGATATATCAAAAGAGATACAGACCTATGTTGAAAATGAGGGTTTTTCTATAGTCAGAGATTTTGTTGGTCACGGAATAGGCAGGGAACTTCACGAGGAGCCGCAAGTGCCGAATTTTATTCCTCCGAATGGTAAAGGAGGAGGAATAAGACTTCGTTCTGGAATGGTTATGGCCATAGAACCTATGGTAAACGAGGGGTCGGAGAAAACGAAGATACTCGAAGACGGGTGGACGGCGGTTACTTATGATGGTAAACTTTCCGCTCATTTTGAGCATACTGTGGCCCTTACGGATAACGGCCCTGAAATTCTTACCGAAAGGATTCACTAGGAACGGGTGATGGAGAAAGAAGAGAAAATAGAGTTTGAAGGAACTATAACCAAAGCTTTGCCCAATGCGATGTTCATGGTCGAGATAGAGAACAATCACGAGGTGCTGGCTTATGTGTCCGGTAAAATGAGAACCAGATTCATAAGGATACTTCCTGGAGACAGGGTAAAACTTGAGATATCTCCCTACGATCTTACGAAGGGAAGGATTACCTACAGGCTCAAAAAATAAACAGGGGGACGGAAGCAAGGTGAAAGTTAGGGCATCGGTAAAAAAAATATGCGACAAGTGCAAGATAATCAGACGCAAGGGAGTTGTGCGCGTGATCTGCGTTAACAAAAGATGCAAGCAGAGACAAGGATAGCGCCGAGGAGGATATGCCTTAATGCCTAGAATAGCAGGTGTTGATATACCGCTTAACAAAAGAGTAGAGGTAGGTCTTACGTATATCTACGGTATAGGTAGGGCGACTTCAAACGTTATACTCGATAAGGCCGGTATAGATATAAACAAAAAATCAGGGGATCTTGACGATCAGGAAGTAACAAAACTGCGGACGATAATTGAAGGCGAGTACACCGTTGAGGGAGACCTGAGAAAGGAGGTCCAACTCAACATAAAGCGCCTAATAGAGATAGGTTGCTACAGGGGTATTAGACACAGGACGGGACTTCCGGTAAGGGGACAGAAAACCAAGTCGAACGCAAGAACGAGAAAGGGTCGCAGGGGTACAGCGATAGCGAAGAAGAAAAAAGCCGGTAAATAAGGGTTTTTGCAGATGAGCAGAAAATTCACAAAGAAGAAAACAAAGAAATTTGTCGAACATGGAGTGGTCAACATACAGGCTACTTTTAACAACACTATAGTCACAATCAGCGATATGAATGGAAACGTCATAGCTTGGTCAAGCGGTGGCAACAGGGGGTTTAAGGGCACTAGGAAGGGGACGCCGTTTGCGGCCCAGGTGGCGGCGGATGACGCATCGAAAAAGGCAAAGACCTTTGGGCTGAAGTCAGCTAATGTTTACGTGAGCGGTCCCGGTCCCGGAAGGGAGCCGGCGATAAGAGCCGTTCAGGCTGCTGGGGTGAAAGTGATGATGATAAAGGATGTCACCCCGATTCCCCATAATGGTTGCAGACCACCTGGAAGAAGAAGGGTGTAGGCATTATGGGAGAGATCATGTTCACGTTGTTTTCGAGGAGGAAGAAGGTAATTGGCCAGGTATAGAGGACCATCTTGCAAGCTTTGCAGAAGAGAGGGCGAACAGCTTTTTCTTAAGGGTGCTAGGTGTTATACGTCAAAATGTGCCATACAGAAAAGGCCTAACCGTGGACCTGGAGTTCACGGGGCCGCAATTGGCCGTTCGAAGTTCTCCGATTACGGAATAAGATTGAGGGAAAAACAAAAGGTTAAGCGTATTTACGGGTTGACCGAAAAACAGTTCAGCCGTTATTTTGCCGAGGCTGCGAGGAGAAGCGGAGTGACTGGCGCAATGCTCATACTGCTTCTTGAGAGAAGGCTTGACAATGTGGTCTACCGTCTCGGGTTTGCGAGTTCTCGCAACGAGGCCAGACACTTAGTCTGGCTTGGACATGTTCTCGTGGACGGCAAGAGAGTCAACATTCCCTCTTTCAGCGTTGAGCAGGGAAACAAAATAGAAATCAAGGCAAAAACCAGAAGTAACCCGCACGTTAATCAGTCTCTTGAAGGTCTTGAGAGAAGGGGTTTTCCCCAGTGGCTCGAGCTTGACAGGGAAAATTACAGCGGAGTTGTAACCAAGCTTCCCGAGAGAGAGGACGTGACGGTTCCCATAGATGAACAGTTGATCGTTGAGTTTTACTCAAGAGTTTAGAAAAGCCTGGCACACACGGAGGTGTGAAACTTGGAGAATTTTCAGAAAAACTGGAGAGATTTGCAATATCCCAAAGCGCTTGAAAAAGACGAGCAGGTATCAACTCCTTTCTACAGCAAATTTATCTGCGAGCCTCTTGAACCGGGTTACGGTATTACCCTTGGTAACGCGCTTAGAAGGGTTCTCTTGTCCTCGATACAGGGTCCCGCTATTACCGCTGTCAAGATAGACAAAGTACGGCACGAATTTTCTACCATACCGGGAGTTATGGAAGATGTTACTGAGATCATACTGAACCTTAAGAACGTGGATCTCAAAATGCATACTTACGATCCGCAGACAGTAATTCTGAAAGCGGAGGGCCCGGCAGAAGTCAAGGCGTCCGACATAGAAACGACCCACATGGTGGAAGTGGTTAACGGCGAACAGCATATAGCAACCTTGGGGGATGACGCGAAGCTTGAAATGGAACTGACAGTGAAGATGGGAAGCGGTTACGAGCCAGTATCGAGAAGAGAGACTGAGAAGTCAATAGGCCTGATACATGTTGATGCGTTCTTCTCGCCCGTCAAAAAAGTTAATTACTCAGTTACCAACGCCAGGGTAGGGCAGAGGACCGATTATCAGAAACTGACCGTTGAAATATGGACAAACGGTACGATTCTTCCCGAAGAGGCGCTTGCTTACAGTGCAAAAATTATTAAGCAGCAGCTAAACGTCTTCATTGATTTTGATGAGGAACTCGTGGACAAGGTGGAAGAGGAAGAGTCCATGGGTATAAGTGGGACCGACGACAAGCTTTTTATCCCTATAGAGGACGTGGAACTTTCGGTGAGATCTATAAACTGTCTTAAAAAGGCGGAAATAAAATACATTGGAGAAGTAGTTCAGAGGACAGACCAACAACTTCTTGATCTTGAGAATTTCGGAAAAACTTCCCTTGAAGAGGTGAACGCTAGACTTAAGGAAATGGGTCTGAGTCTTGGGATGGTTATAGACACCGAGGTCTTTGAAGACGAAAAGCAAAGGCGGAGTTCTGAGAATTCCGGAGAGTGATCGGGATTCGGGTCCGTATACGGTGGAAAGATGAGACACAGAAAATCGGGAAGAAAACTGGGAGTTACTACAAAACACAGAAAGGCCATGTTCCGCAACATGGCTACGGACCTTTTGCGTAACGGCAGGATAAATACAACTGACACAAGGGCCAAGGAAATAAGAAGGGTTGTGGAGAAGCTCGTAACTTTGGGTAAAAACGGCAGTCTTCACGCGAGAAGAAAGGCTCTGGGATATATAAGGGATCGTGCAGTTGTGGAAAAACTTTTCTCCGAACTTGCCCAGAGGTATATGGAGCGTCCCGGTGGCTATACGAGGATTGTGAAACTTGGTTACAGAAGGGGAGATAATGCCCCCATTTCTCTTGTTGAACTCGTGACCGAGGAGTACAAGGCCAAGAAAAAAAGACGGAAGGCAAAACCCAAGGCCGAAACCAAGAGCGCGCCGAAGAAAAGTTCGAAGAAGAAATCCGCAGAAGAACTTGGTCTGGTTGAGCAACAAGAAACCGCCGAGGGGCAGGTGGACGAACAGGGTGAAGCCGAGATGACAGAAGCGGAATCCCAAGAACCCAAAGAGCAAGCCGGTTCTTCCGAAAAGACTGAGGATTAGTTCCTTCTTTTTTCCCCGCACATACCTGGCGGGTTTTTTCCGTCTTCCCTATTATTTATAATAGACCTGATGAAAAGAATCGGGTTTATACTTGATGCAGGATCAATTGAAGAACTCAAGGATCTAGCTGTTGCTGCGGAGAAAGCGAATTTCCACTCCGTCTGGGCTACGGAACTTTACAGGACCCCTTTTCAGCAGCTCTCTGCAATTGCTCCAGTCACCTCTGAAATAAAGCTCGGCACCGCAGTTGCTCTTGCCTTTGTGAGAAGCCCGCTGGTTACTTCCATTACTTCTCTTGATCTTGACGAAATTAGTTCGGGGAGGTTGATACTGGGTCTTGGTACCGGGGCAAAGAGAACGAACGAGAATTTCCACGGTGTTTTCTATGGAGACAGGCCGGTTGCGAGGATAAGAGAATGCGTTGGGTTAATAAGGGAAATTCTGTCCGAGGCTCATACAGGCAACGATATTGTTTTCGAAGGGCAGTTCTACAGAGTAAACACAAGGGGTTACAAGAGGGCTTTTGAACCTATCAGACAAAATATACCTATATTCGTGGCCGGTATAGGAAGCAACATGGTTGGTGCTGCTGCCGAAATCGCGGACGGTTACATGGGACATGTAGTCTGTTCGCTTGAATATATAAAAAGGGTAGTTTCACCTTCGCTTGAAGAAAGACTTGAGAAAAGTGGAAAAAACGGAGATTTTACGAAATGCTCGATTATTACCTGTGCCGTTTCCCATGACTGGGAGAGGGCGAGAGAAGCCGCTCGGGCGACCATAGCCTTTTACGCTACGGTAAAAGCCTATGATCCTCCTTTCAGGCTTCACGGTTTTACGGATGAGGTTAAAGGGATAAGGGATGCTTTTCGTAAAAAAGATATCCGTGCGATGATAAAAGGTGTCAGTGATGAAATGGTTGAAGCGTTTGCCGTTGTGGGGGATGCGGAACATTGCAGGGAGAGAGTGGAGGAGTACAGGAAATATGTAGACCTTCCTGTACTCAGTGCCCCTCATTATTTTCTTGATTTCAGGGAGGTAAGGGAGTACCAGGAGCGATTGATCGAGGCCTTTGCCTCGTGAGACCCGGGTTTTTTAGCTAGGAAAATGAAAATACTTGTTTCAGGATCGACCGGAACCGTGGGAACCCATCTTCTTAATTCCATTCCCTCGGATTCCTATGAGGTCTGGCGTCTTGTAAGGTCGCAGGTGGAAGGAGAGAATCTGATTTTCTGGAATCCAAAGGAGGGCTATATCGAAGATCCATCTTTGCTTGAGGGTTTTGACGCAGTTGTTCATCTCTCAGGGGAGAATATAGTGTGCAGATGGACTGAAGAGAAAAAGAATTCGATACGGCAGAGCAGGGTGCACAGTACCCGGTACTTGGTGAGTCTTTTCTCTGCGCTTCAACATCCTCCCAAAACCCTTATCTGTGCTTCGGCAATCGGTTACTATGGGGACAGGGGGGAAGAAGGACTTACTGAGCGTTCCGTGGCTGGCTCTGGGTTTCTTCCTGATGTTTGCTGCGAATGGGAGAATGAGGCTCAAGGGGCCTCTGACCTTGGAGCAAGGGTCATAAACCTGCGCTTAGGCGTCGTACTAAGTCCCGAAGGAGGCATATTGAGTTCTTTGCTGCCTCTTTTTAAAATGGGTCTTGGGGGAGTTATTGGAAGTGGCGATCAGTACCTAAGCTGGATATCGATAGAAGACCTTTCGCGGATAATTATTTATCTGCTGGAGCGGGGAGAGGTAAACGGTCCCGTTAATGCGGTATCTCCAAATCCGGTGACTAACAGGCAGTTTACCGCCACTCTTGCGTCAGTTCTACGAAGACCCGCATGGTTTTCAACTCCCGCATTTGCCGTAAGGCTTTTGTTCGGAGAGATGGGCCGCTCCACGATGCTTGTCGGCTGCAAGGTTTTTCCTGAGAAACTTCTTTCCTCCGGTTACGAGTTTTTGCACGAAGATCTGGGTTGCGTACTTGAGGATGTTGTTCTGAAATAAAATGTCGAAGAAAAATAAGTTCCATTCACGCCAGTACCTGAAATTGAAACTTGAAAGAAAAGATCTTGACGAAAACCCGTTTGTTCAGTTTGATCTCTGGTATGGCGAGGTTCTTAAAGCGGAAATCGATTTTCCAAACGCTTTTATTCTTTCTACGGTAGGAGCGGATGGCGTTCCGTCCTCAAGAGTGGTGCTTCTCAAGGGTTATGACGAAAGGGGTTTTTCCTTCTATTCAAATTCTCTTAGTCGTAAGGGACGAGATGTAGCTGAGAATCCGGTCGCTTCGCTTTGCTTCTGGTGGTCTGAATTTGAAAGACAGGTGAAGATAGACGGCGAAGTCTCACTTCTGCCAGAACGGGAAGCCGATGAATATTTTACGTCTAGACCTCGCCAAAGCCGGGTAGGAGCATGTGTTTCGAAGCAGAGCGAGGTTGTTGCAAGCAGGCAACTGCTTGAGGAGCAATACGACCAGTTCCGGTCTGAACGGAAAGGAAAAAGTATAGCGCGGCCTGAATTCTGGAAAGGATACGTAGTGAGTCCAGTGCGCTTTGAGTTCTGGCAGGGAAGAAAGAACAGGCTTCACGATCGTTTCAGATATATTCCTTCCCCAGATGGTGGCTGGAGTATAGACAGGCTTTACCCATAGTCCGCGGAAAGAAGAATCGATAGCTCCTGATTATCTGGTTGCGCGATAGAGCGCTACTACTCCCATAGTGAGTTCCGAGTATTGGCAATCCCGAAATCCTGCGTTTTCAAGATGGCTTATGAAATTCTTTCTTTGAGGAAACGCGGCGGCGGATTCAGCAAGATATCTGTATTCCTTGCCCCTGCCGTAGATGCTTCCGACAAGAGGCATCAAGACTCTGAAGTAAAACATGTATATGGGTTTGAAAACGGGGTTTTTCGGAATCGCAAATTCAAGTATGAAGAGTTTTCCGTTTTCCTTTAGGACCCTTCTCATCTCTCTCAGGGAAAGTTCGTAATCTACTGTGTTTCTTATACCGAATGCTATGGTGACGGAGTTAAACTGTTTCTCCGCAAAGGGGAGATTTTCAGCCACGGCCGATACAAGGGCTATTTTGCCCCTTAAATCAAGGTCCTTAATTTTCTTTTTTGCTATCCGGAGCATGTTCATGCTGGGATCAATCCCGACCGTTTTGGTTGCGGGGTGTTTTTTTGCGATTTCAATCGCAACTTCTGCCGTCCCGGTTGCTATGTCCAGGTTGTACTCGACGTCGCGCAACTCTTCTGCGAGCTTCTTTCTCCAGAGTTTGTGAATTCCAAGGCTGAACAGAGTGTTTAGCCAGTCGTAGTGACTAGCCACTTCATCGAAAATTTTCCTTGTTTCAGGCATCAGACGGATTCCAGAATCCTTTCTATGTGGGAGGTTCTGTTGAGAACATAGAAATGAATTCCAGGTACTTTTTCGGCGATAAGTTCCCTTACCTGGTCTCTGCACTGTGCGATTCCCACTTCCACCGCCTTGCGGTTATCGTCTCCCGCATCTTCCAGTTTCTTTCTCAGGGCTTCAGGTATCTCCGTTCCGCAAAGAGACGATATTCTTATCACCTGTTTCGATGAGAGCACGGGCATAAGACCCGGGATTACGGGAAGGTCTATTCCTGCTGCCCTTACTCTGTCGACGTAATCAAAATAGTAACGGAAAACAAAAAAGAGCTGAGTAATTATGATATCGGCTCCGGCATCCACCTTT
>JAPOYE010000074.1 GCA_026706695.1 Candidatus Dadabacteria bacterium
TCAAGAGAGTAGAAGAAAAATATATTCTTCAATACATGGGGACAAACAAATTCAGAGTTATACCCAAAAACCATTTGTCTACAGTGGGTTACGACGCAAAATCGGCTTGTTCAGGGTGGAAGTTCAGATTAATACACACAAACAGCCTCGGCTGAACAGATGTGAGTATTTCCGACCATATCCTCTCTCCAAAATCGAATGCCTCTTTCTTGTTTTCTAGGTTCTCTAGATTTGGAGATCTGAAAGGTACAAAGTGTCCGGATAAAGTGGATTCTATAAGTTCATGTTCGCTGCCGGGATAATTTACTTTTTCGTGGATCTTCCCGAACATTTTTTGAATTTGTATTTGTAGCTTGCTCTCCCCTGGCTTCTTGCCGCCCCAGCTTTCATCTAAGTAGGGGCTGCCTTCCTCGCAACTGGGGGGAGGGTGGTCGTGGCGTATTCTACTCCCGCCTGGATTCAGTGTAATAAAGGCTATCTTAGGGTTGCTTTTTAATACGGTTTTCGAGCAGGTCAGAAACCTCCAGCCGAGTTCATAGCCATGTTCCTGATAGAAATTTTCTATTTGATCTACGATATCTTGAAAAATTTTGTCTGGCATTGGATGTCCAGTGAGTTCGTCATCGGCCTCTCCTTTCAGATAATTAACCGCCTTGCCGGCATTGGTGTCGAGAACAACCATCTCGTCAGCCTCACTCGAACCGGGGTGGTTCCAGCAAAGATTTGCGAGCGGGCAACTCCAGCTCTACGCCGCCCAAAGGAGCAAATCGAGCGCGTATAGCAGCTAAGAGGTTTGTTGGAGGGTTCTCCTGTTTAACTGCCTCATGCAGAATGGCGCAGACCTCTTCCTCTACAGAACACCCATGCCCTGCTGCTCTTTTGCGCAATTGCGTTTTCACTCCATTATCGAGATTGCGAATTGTAATGCTTGCCATAATCTCACCATCTGTTGCTTAAACCTCTCGCCCCTTGATACTTTAAACCACGATTATAATAAATCCAGATCGTTGCTTGAACCGCATGCAACTGTTAGAATTTTGCAACTATGATATCTTCCGATTTTCTAGAATTTATACGCTCCGTGCGGGACCAACTAGTCCGCAATATCTTTCAGACCGAGACAGATGTCCGCGAAATGATTGTTTCGCCGGTTCTTGGACACTTGGGCTGGCCGCGAAACCCCTTGTATATACGTACAGAATATTCGCTTGGCAATCTAAAAGTAGATTATGGTCTCATGATCTCCGAGAATAGCAGCACTCCGCGATGCATAATTGAGGTCAAGGCGTTAGGCAATTTAGCAAATGCTGACCGTCAGCTTTTTGAGTACGCGTACAGAGCGGGTGCTCCTATAGCCGTCCTTACTGACGGAAAGCAATGGATGATTTACCTCTCGATTGGCGGCGGAGAATTCCAAGAAAAGCTTGTCCGCACTTTTGATTTTACCAAGCACGGTCCTGAGGAAATAGCTAAAGGGCTTGATCGTTATTTGTCATTTGATAATACACGTTCTGAGCAGGCCAGAAGGAACGCCGAGGATGATCGCGATAAGCGAATTACAAAAGATATGGCGAAAAAGCAAATTCCCGTCGCTTGGGAAAATCTACTTAAGGCGAATTCTGACAGGCTTGTTAACTTGTTGATTGAGGAGACATCACAGTTTTCAGAATACCCTCCGGCCAGATCGGATGTGGAAAAGTTTCTTAGGAACCTAAAAGCCCCTGGACAAGAACCCGAACTTTTTTCTCACAAGAAGCAGCAAGAATCTGAACCTGAAAAACTCAAGAAAAAGTCTGATAGGGAAACCAGTTTTATTTTTCTGGATGAGGGATACACGGAAAAGAGCATGGCAGATGCGTTCGCAAAAATCATGGGGATTCTGGCCGTGAGAGATAAAGATTTTCTCTCTCGCCTTGCGTCGAGCCTTCCGGTCGGAGGAAGAAGAAAATGGTTGTCTCGAAATCGAGAGGGTTTGGGAAGACACACGTGGGATAGAGATAGGGCGAGAAAACTTCCAGGAGGTTGGTTTTTAAATACGCATTCGTCAACTGACGAGAAGATCAGAATTTTGCGAAAAGCTTGCAAAATCGCAGGTATTCCTTTCGGAAAACCGAGCGGACTGAAAATCACTTTCCCATCAAGGAATTAATCCTTTCCGTTGAATTTACCGCCGACGGTATTATTATATTTTTTGTATAGGGAAAGCCATTGTTTTTCTTTGGGCTTGAAAAATATTTCGGAGGCATTCATAAAAAATGAACACTCTTAAAAGTCTTTTTCTGCTTGCCTTTCTCTCTGCCATTCTGGTCTGGGTGGGGGGTATGATCGGCGGCAAGGGCGGTGCCATGGTTGCGCTCGTGCTCGCGGGAGTTATGAATTTCGTGAGCTACTGGTGGAGCGACAAGATCGTTCTCAGGATGTACAAAGCAAGCGAGGTCGGAAGGGACAACGCGCCTGATCTCTACTCCGATGTAGAAGAACTTGCCCAGATAGCGGGACTTCCAATGCCCCGGGTCTACATAATCCCCGAACAGGCCCCGAATGCCTTTGCCACGGGCAGGGACCCCAACCACTCGGCCGTAGCGGTCACTCAGGGAATCATGCGTCTTTTGAACAGAAACGAACTTAAAGGCGTAATCGCTCATGAGCTTGCCCATATAAGAAACAGAGACATCCTGATCGGTTCCGTGGCGGCGACAATTGCCGGCGCTATCAGCTACCTTGCCTACATGGCGCAGTTCGCGGCCATTTTCGGAGGAGGGGGAGGAGACAGAAGAGGCGGCGGCATGCTGGGACTTCTGGCCATGGCCATTATCGCCCCGATGGCGGCTATGATCGTGAGGATGGCTATATCGAGAACAAGAGAGTTCGGAGCGGACAAGACCGGGGCCGAGATATGCGGAAACCCGCTTTCCCTTGCTGACGCGCTTAGAAAACTTCAGGCGGGAGCGTCTAGAGTCCCCCTTCAGGTAAGCGAGCAGGCGGCCGAGAGCACGGCGCACATGATGATAGTGAGCCCGATGATCGGGGGAGGTTTCGCGAAGCTTTTCAGCACGCATCCTCCAACCGAAGAAAGAGTCGCAAGGCTTGAAGCCATGGTCGGGGGCCCTGTCCAGACTTGAGGAATTTTACCTGCAAGGTAGCCCGAAATTATTAATGTGCTGAGATATTCTCATGGGAACTAAGCGGAGTACAATATCTCCTCTTAAGCTTACTGTTAAGGGTTCGGAGATGCCTGTGCAATGGGCGAAGCAAGCTGGTGTGAATGCCGACGAGCAGGTTGAGATTGTTATTCGGCCTGATCATAAAGCCGCCGCTAAACAGGTGATCGAGAGTATGCGTAGAATGCGCAAGCAGGCAAAAGAACGTGGCTTGACATCAGAGAAACTGGCTTCCTTGCTTGATGACGTTTAGGCATTGATCCGGCTTTCAAGCCCGGCACCCAATTATTTCCTGTTCTGCGTTTATAATCAGGCAGTTACTTGGCTTCTGAACCGGGACATTAGCACACTTGTGTTCGGATTCAGTCGGAACGGATATATAGCGCGACAATCATCATATATGCGACAATAGAATGGCTATTGGGCACTTCTAAAAATTGGTTTGCGGCTCAAGATTGCGGACAACTTCCCATTTCC
>JAPOYE010000075.1 GCA_026706695.1 Candidatus Dadabacteria bacterium
CAAATTCCTGAACCCCTTTGTTTTAAGGGGCTTTAGGACTTAGTGGGAATTGCTGTATACTTGATAGCATAGGTTGTGAAACGTAAAAGACAGAATGCATCATGGAAAATCTAAGACATATACTTAAACATAAGGGCAGCAGCGTATGGTCGATAGGACCGGATGAAACCGTGTATAAAGCCCTTCAGATGATGGCGGAAAAAGAAATAGGTGCTCTGCTCGTGCTTGACGGGGAAAAAGTCGTTGGAATATTCTCCGAGCGCGACTACGCGAGGAAGGTCATCCTTCAGGGAAGGTCATCGGCGAACACAAAAATAAGCGAACTCATGATCAGGGATGTGATCTACGGTTCGCCCGACGACCCGATTCAGGAAAGCATGGCTATCATGACGGCAAACAAGATAAGGCACCTTCCGGTAATAGAAGATGGGAAGCTTTGCGGGATGGTGACAAGCGGCGACATCATAAACCACATTATCTCCCGTCAGAAATTCGAGATCGAGGCGCTTAAGAAATATATAACCGGAGGCTACTAAGCCACACCTGAACCAGCCTTACGCAGTCAACTGCTCCTGAACCTTCTCGCAGTCAGAGTGGAAGCTCTTGGCGACTTCAAGGAACTCTATAGCTTTTGATGCCGAAGCCTCCCCGTCCCTGTATTCGCTGAACTTGCGCGAGACATCAAGCCATTTCTCACCGGTCTCCCCGGTTCTCACGATAAGGTTTTCAAACTCCCATATCGTCTGCTCCGGAGTGAACGGATCGATAAGCTTGGTGTAGAGAGGAACATGAGCACTGTCGGAGCATGCCAGATAAAGCTCGTTTATGCATGCCTCGTAGTCGCCGTGGAGAAAAAGAGCCTGTGCCTGCTCAAGACGCCTTTCCGCGTCCGAGAAGACCGGGATTTTCTCCTCGACTGTGACCCCCGCGCACTCTCCTCTTACTCCCTGCTGAACGGCGAATTTTTTCTCTTCGTGTCCCCAGTCAGTGTAAAAATCAGGATCATCCTCGTACTGGGGGATCTCGTTGAACTCGGAGACCGCTTCCTTGATGTACTTGGCGCCGAGCCTTTTCATCGTGAGGTCAAAATGCTCGCCATCTTCTTTTTCCCTCTCGTATATCTCAAGCAGTCTCTGGACAACCTTGGGAGCGTTTCTGGTCGGAATCTTGGTGACCGGCATAGCAAGGCGCGAGTCGTCTCCGTAAAATCCTCCGCCGAGGAAAAGCATCTCGGCAGGAACGCTTCTACCTTCTCTGGTTATGGACGCTCCCTGGAACCCTATGCTGGCCGAAACATGCTGAGCGCAAGCGTTGGGGCAGCCGGATATCTTGATCCTGAGATCCCCAAGAGTCTCCTTGTATTTTCCAAGACCGTTATCCATCATGCTGGTAAGCTTCGTCGCAAGGCCCTTGGCCGAAGTGATGCCCAGACGGCAGGTATCGGCACCCGGGCAGGCGGTTACATCTTCGAAAGTGTCCGCACCCGAATCGGAAATGCCCGCCTCTTTAAGATCGGCGTAAAGCGAGGGGATGGACTGATCGGGAACCCACCTGATCACGAAATTCTGCTGGATAGTTATCCGTATGGAACCGTCTGCATGGATGTCTATCATGTCCGCAAGCGCTCTTGCGGTATCGGCCGGAACATCTCCCAGAAGCACTCTCACGTTAACGATTGAATATCCCTCGACCCCCGCCGGAGAAACGTTTTTTTGCCGCCACTCCGTAAAATCCGGGTCATCCTCCACCCAGCCAGGAGCGTCCGGAAGATCGTGTCCGTTCGGCTTGGGAGTTTCGTGCTCCCAGTCAATTGCCTCAAGATAGTCGTTCCACGAAGGATCGACCTCAAGCGAAGCCCTTTCCTGCTCGACTACCTCTCTGAACTTCTCAAAGCCAAGTTTCCTCACAAGAAACTTCATTCTGGCCTTCATCCTAACCTTTCTCTCGCCGTACCTGTCAAAGATCCTGACGACCGAAGCCGAAAAAGGTATCATCTCCTCAACCGGCATGAACTCCGTCCAGAGATGTCCGAGCGAAGGCGAAGCGCCGAGCCCCCCGCCGACGTAGACCTGAAAGCCGTGCTTTCCATCCTCTTCCCTTACTCTGGCGCGAAAACCCAGATCATGGATGCGGATTCCCGCGTTGTCGACATCCGGGTTGCTCTCAAAGCAGACCTTGAATTTCCTTCCCATGTTCTGGCATATGGGGTTTCGGAGCATAAACTGCTTAAATGCCTCGGCGTAAGGAGTCACGTCAAAGGTTTCCGTAGGCGAAGCCCCGGTTATCGGGGAAGCCGTGACGTTCCTTATTGTGTTGCCGCAGGCCTCGCGAGTTGTGATCCCCGCACTTGCAAGATCCCTCATCATGTCGGGAACTGTTTCAAGGTTGACGTAGTAAAGCTGAACGTCCTGGCGGGTCGTAAGGTGAAAAAAGCCACTTGCGTACTTGTCTGAAACGTCTGCAAGTTTTCTCAGTTGAGCGGAACTCAGTTTCCCGTAGGGAATCTTTATCCTCTGCATCTGGACTCCTTCCTGGCGCTGTGCGTACACCCCCAGCTGGAGTCTTATCTTCTGGAATTTCACCTCGCTTATCTTCCCGTTCATGTAGTCGGATATCTGCTGCTCGAATTCGTCGATCTCATCCGCTACAAGTTTGGGCAGAGTTTGCGTTTCTTCATCCATGTTTTCTAGCTCCGTAACATAAAACCTTTTATATCTCCCGATATTCTAACATAAAACAAATTTTTTTTGGAAATCACTCCTGCGGACCGCTCTGAGCCGAAAGCCACATCTCAATTGCCAGAAGAATATAATTAATTTCCTGTTCCGTGAGCTTTCTTTTCTTAGGGATGCCGTGCCACTTTAGCAGGCAGCTCCGACAACATGTGGCCGTGGCATGCTGGGCGCGAAACACGGGATGTCCGCCCCATGGAGTCTGCTTCCCGTCGTTAGGGGGCAGAGCGGGGGCAAGCCTTTTCAGAAGAAAATCCCTTCCGTGCGAAAGCACTTCGGGGAGCCCTTTTTGCCTGAGATAAGACATCTCCTTGGCATTCAGCCTGAACCCAGAACGGAACCGGGATCTGCTTAGTCTTCTGAAAACATTCTCCAGCCGCTGCTTTTCGCCGTTTTTCGCTCTATGCATGTAAGAAATTCAGTGCTCTCGCTCCTCAGAGAAAAAATCCCGCATCCGTCCGAGTATCTGTTCCGTCTTCGCGCAGAAAAAGCCGCTCCCCGCAACGGAGTTGATAAAGAATTTCGCGTAGTATTTCGACACGATGCGCCTGTCAAGAACCATAACAACACCGCGGTCCGTCTTGGTGCGTATGAGTCTCCCGAAGCCCTGTTTGAACTTGAGTACCGCATGGGGAAGTATGTATTCGCGAAACGAATCTATATCCTGTTTTTCCATGTACTCGATTTTCGCCTCCGTAACCGGGTCCGTGGGAACCTTGAAGGGAAGTCTGCATATAACGACCATCTTTAGAGAATCCCCGGGAATGTCTACTCCTTCCCAAAAGCTGTCGGTCGCGAAAAGCACCGAGTTCCCAAGTGTTTTGAATTTTTCAAGCAGCAGGCCCCTAGGCATTTCTCCCTGCTTGAAAAGACTGACCGGAACGGCCCCGATGCTCTCAAGAATTTTCCCCGTCTTTTCATAAACCCTGTTAAGCGAGGAATAAGAGGTGAAAAGCACCAGAGCGTTTCCGTTCGTTACGGAGATCGAGTCTGAGAGTATCTGCGCAAGGGAATCTTCGTAGTCCTCGCGCCCGGGCTCGGGCATATCCGACGGGACCAGCAGCAGGGACTGCGTTCGGAAATCAAACGGTGAATCAACAATAAGCCCCCTGAATCTTTCATTATCCGAAAGTCCGATGTTTTTCCTCTGGAAATCGAAATTCTTATCCACGGCAAGCGACGCAGAAGTCATAACGACGGTTTTGGTCTTCGAGTAGAGCTTTTCATCAAGCTCCTTGGATACATCGAGCGGGGAGAGGTTGATGGAGCAGAAAATCGCCGCCCTTCTGCGGTTCCCCTCAAACCACTTTATATAACTCTCGTCCTGCTCGCCAAAAAACCTTCCTATGGCTTCGCGGAAAGCAAGGGATCTCTTAGCGATGCCTCCAAGCTCAGCGGTGAGTTTTATGTGGGAATCCGCGTGCGGTGAGCCCTCGACTACTCCCAGCAGGTGGGCAATCTCGTTTTCAAGCGAAAAGAGGGATTTTTCAAGCGCCCCGAAGCGCTCCTCAACGGCAGGCCACTTCTCGTGCCGCACAACCTTTTCCGTAAGCCTCAGGCTTATCGCTGTCTCACCCGATAGCTCCACCCCAAAACCGTAAAGCGAATTAAAGACCTCTTCGCTTACCGTCTCTATGCGCTCAACGGCCCTCGCAAGCCCGCCGCCCGAGCGCTCGAAAACCTCCCTGAGGGCGGAATCTTTTTCTTTCTGCGCGAGGTGAGATATGTAGGATACAAGCCCCTTGTCCCTGTTTTTCCGGGAACGAAGCTTTGAAAGCGTCTTCGCAATCCCGTGCTTGCTAAGTTTCAGACTGAAATGCGAAGTGGCCGCCTCGGCGATATTGTGCGCCTCATCAAAAACGACCTTCGCGTAGCGGGGAATTATCCCGAAATCCGAATCGGGTCCCGCGGTCCCTTTTATCGCAATATCGGAGAAAAGCATGTGGTGGTTGGCAACCAGCACCGAAGCCCTCGAGAGCTCCCTCCGCGACTTGAAGAAAAAGCAGCTCGAATAATGGGGGCACTTGGTCCCCGGGCAGCTTTCGCTTTCCGCAGACACCCTGTCCCACACATCGTCAGGGGGCGTAAACGCAAGATCGGAAAGTGAGCCGTCCGATGTGGTCCTGGCCCACTCAAGCACATCCTTCATGGAACCTCTTTCCCCGTCGTCTATAAAATCGAAAAGATCCTGCCCAACGGCTTCGCCGCGGAGAAGACAGAAGTAATTTCTCATTCCCTTAACGAGAGCGTAATCAAATCTCCTCGGGAAAAGATCCCGAAGAAGGGGAAGATCCTTGTTTATCAGCTGTTCCTGAAGATTGATGGTGTTTGTTGAGACCAGAACCCTCTCACTGTTGCTAATCGACCAGAGAATGGAAGGTATGAGGTAGGAAAGAGTTTTTCCGGTGCCCGTACCGGCCTCTATCATTGAGAGGTGTTCGTCATTGAATGCGTCAATTACGTTTGAGAGGACTTCCAGCTGCTCATCCCTGTGCTCGTATTTCTCTCCCAAGACACGGGCCACGGAACCCGCAGGCAGAAGATATTCCCTCGCGGATTCATTGTCAACACGTACCGTTTCCCCCGGAACAAAAGGCTCAACAACTACGTACACCTCTTCGACCTCGCTGTCCACTATGTAGAAACCGACGCCCTTGTTTCCGAAAGCCGAAGCGACTGCCACGTCCTGGGGTGAAGGTTCGAGGTTGCCCGAGGGATGATTATGCACGACGACATTCCCCGTTTTCGCCGCGTCAAGGATGGCCGGAACCGTCTGGCGGTTGCCGCGTGCAAGGACTTTTACATCGCAGACCAGAGAGCTTTCGTTTACCCTGCCGACGAAAAAGACCTCGTTTCCATAGGCCTCAGTTATTGCCTCCCTGATGAACTCTGCGGCCTCAGGGGTAAAATAGCTTTCAATCATATCCGCTTAATTTTACACGGAGGCGTTAATAACAAAACTTTCCGGGAGATGTTGCCTTGCCCCTCGGGCTTCGGTAGCCTGTTTTGCGTGTCGGGGGAGGGATGGCCGAGCGGTTTAAGGCGCTGGTCTCGAAAACCAGTGGGGTCTTTTTGGCCCTCGTGGGTTCGAATCCCACTCCCTCCGCCATCAGTTCACCCCGAGTTCTCCTATTCAGGGATAGCAAGCTCCGTCGGAAGCCAGGTATTGCCGGCCGAACCTTGTTCTTGGAAAAAGCAAACCGTATCGAAACATATCCGCCTAATCCAAGCTTAGGTAATCGTCATATACGAAGAACCGAAAAAAGCCATCCATGCCGTTATGCGGTGAATAGCAATCTTATTCACCGCATATTTTACGGCGATTTTCTTGCTTGTGCGATAAATAAAAGGTACAATCACTGCAAACAATGCGGTAAATGATATGTGGATACATGAGCATCATAACTGGCCGAACTTCACTTGGGATATCAAAAAACTCGCTTCCAAGCTTGCCAATATTCGACACTGTCAGGGTCGTCTGTTAGGCAGAATGGAAGGATTAGGTTTCGAACTCAAGCAAGAAGCAAGTCTCGGAACACTGACAAGCGATGTTGTTAAATCATCAGCCATCGAGGGAGAAAATCTGAACCCGCAAGAGGTTCGCTCATCAATCGCTCGCCGACTAGGGATTGATATCGCCGGCATTACGTCAGTGAACCAAGATATTGAGGGTATTGTTGAAATGATGCTGGATGCGACCCAGCAATCTATCAAACCTTTAACAAAAGACAGATTGTTTGACTGGCATGCGGCACTGTTTCCAACAGGTCGCAGCGGCATGCGTCGCATCACAGTTGGTGGCTGGCGCTCCGTCGAATCCGGTCCCATGCAAGTGGTTTCAGGTCCTATAGGACGTGAAAAAGTTCATTTCGAGGCTCCAAACGCAGAGCACCTTGAACATGAGATGACGGGGTTTCTGGTATGGTTTGAGAGCAAGGATGATACTGACCCCGTGCTCAGAGCCGGTATTGCCCATCTGTGGTTTGTGACAATTCATCCATTTGAAGACGGTAATGGACGTATTGCAAGAGCGATTACCGATATGGCCCTGGCGCGTGCTGACGGCATGGGAGACCGCTTTTACAGCCTTTCATCGCAATTTGAATCTGAGCGCAAAGATTATTATGACCAGTTGGAAAAACAGCAACGCGGCACGCCGGAGGTAACAGGTTGGCTTGAATGGTTTCTGGATTGCCTTGGTCGTGCAATTGCCAGAGCCGAAGACACACTGAGCACCGTGTTATTTAAAGCACAGCTGTGGGAAAAGATTAATCGGCAACCTGTCAATAAACGTCAGCGTCTGATTATTAATCGTATGCTGGAGCATGATTTTAGAGGGCATATGAGCACCTCAAAGTATGCAAAACTGGCCAAGTGCTCCACAGATACAGCATTACGGGACATTCAGCACTTAAAGTCACGCGGCATTTTTATTCAGAACCCTGGCGGCGGACGAAGCACAAGCTACCGCTTGCCGGATACCATTAACTGAAAAAAACGGTCAGGATGCTAGATTGAAAGTAAGCCTTCTTCTCTCCATGTCCGCTGATACAAGCTTCACGCGAACTTCCTCTCCGAGGTTGAACCACTTTCTTTTCCTGCCCTTGATCTTGTAAAAATGCTCGGGGATGAGTCCCTCGACGAAGTGTTCTTCTATTTCTATGAAAACCCCGAAGGGGTGTATGCTCAGTATTTTCCCGTGGAATACGTCACCCACGCGGCTTTTCATGAAATTCGCCGTCTCGAGGTTCATAAACTGGCGCTCCGCATCCTCGGCCGTTCTCTCCAGAATCGAGCAGCGTTCTGCTATCCGCTTGAGACGGGCGGAATCGTAGGAAGGTGTTCTTTTCTGCAGTATTTCATCGATAATCCTGTGAACAACAAGGTCAGCATACCTTCTTATGGGGGAAGTGAAGTGGGTGTAATCGTCTATAGCAAGACCGAAGTGGGGAACATGCTTTGTTGAGTAAACGGCTTTTTTGAGCGCGCGTAGAATCATAAAGTTTATCTGCTCCCGATCCTTTCTTCCCGAAGCAGCTTTCATTACTTCCTGGATGTCCTGCTGCTTAATCTGTCCTCCGAAGTTTGCCTTGATACCTATTTTGAGAAGGTTTTCACGCAGTTGCTCTATGGAATCCGGATCCGGGGATTCGTGAATCCTGTAAATCGATTCGAAACCATTTCTGAAAATAAACTCCGCGACAACGGAGTTGGCCATGATCATGAACTCCTCTATTATCTCATGGGCGACATTCCGCTTAAGCCTGTCGACGTCGCTTACCTCTCCCTTGGAATCGCGAAGCAGCACGGCCTCGGGAAAATCAAAGTCAAGGCCTCCTTTGTCGATCCTAAGCTCCCTGAGCTTGCGGTAAAGCTCCTTCATCAAAAGCAAGGAAGAAATGATGTTTTTGCCACGGGAGGATGAAGCAGTGCCGTTCCCTTCCAAAATGGCCGCGGCTTCGGAGTATGTAAGCCTCGCGCAGCTTTTTATCACGCTGTTGTATATCCTCGAGTCCCTGAGCCTTCCCGAGGAATCGAAATCCATCTCGACCGTCTTGGTAAGCCGTCTTCTTCCGGGGCGCAGGCTGCAAAGATCGTTTGAAAGCCTCTTGGGAAGCATGGGAATCACCCTGTCTGAAAGGTAGGTGCTGGTGGCCCTGCGGGCAGCCTCTTCGTCACACGCACTTCCGCAAGCCACGTAATGAGAAACGTCCGCGATACTTACCCGAAGTCTGTATCCCCTGCGGATTTTTGTTACGCCTACCGCATCGTCAAAATCCTTTGCGTCATCCCCGTCTATGGTGAAAGTAGTCTCTTTTTCAAGATTCACTCTCGAAGAAAGGTTGCCGTTTGACAATTCCGCGCTTAGACCCGCGACTTCTTTTGTCACATTGCGCGAAAAACCCTTCGCAAGACCATACTCGGAGATAATCCCCCTTTTTTCAGTTTCAATCTCTCCAGATATCCCCAAGCGCTCGGTCACTGTTGCTGTCTGTTTCCCCGGCTTACTCTCTATGACTACGAGTTCCCCGTCGGAAAAACTCTTTTTCCACCCTCCGGTTTCAACCTCATACTCGAAGAGTTCCGCTTTTCTGGGACAGGCAACAAACCCCCTCGGGGTTTCTCTCAAGTCGGCCAGAACCCTCAGGAAGCTACCTTTTGAGAGGCCGGCTGGAACGATTTTCTTGCGGTTCCCATTAAGAAGAGATACAGGGGAATCCAGGTGCCGACCGTTTTTCGCAGCACCCTTCTTCCAATGTTTTCGAAGACGGTAGCTACCCCTGGAGGTTCTTTTAATCTTCCCCTCGAAGGCCATACTCTTCAGCGTAGCCCGGAGCTTCTCTCTTTTTCTCTCTGGCATATCAAGCCCCCTGAGAATATTGCCCTCGGAGAGACTTTTCCCCTTGTTTTCGCTGAGCAGTTTTAGAATCCGCAATTCCCTTTTGCTTGACATGATATAAACCCGGCTTTTCAGCCGCAGGAACTTCCCTGTTTTAAAAATTGAAATTTACGAGGTCTTGTATACAATTAGTGCCGTTTTTATTAATTCTGCTTTCTGGAGTTCTTTTATGCTTAGAACAAACATTCTCGGAGGGATCCTCATAACCGCGCTTGTCCTTTTTATAGTAGGTTTCGGAATTTCCCTCAAATTCTCACTCGACTGGTCTTTTTACTTTAAGGTTCTCTCGGTAGTCGGCGCGGTCGCGCTTGCGGTTTCTCTGATAGTCCACCTTATACCTTCAAGAAACTAATCCGGTACGCGGAATTTCTTACCAGTTTTTTCTTCTATTCACAAACCCCTCAGCGCAAGTCCCACCGCAACCGCCATCTTCGGGGCCAGATGTTCAATGTATTCAGGATCAAAACGCGAATCCGAAAAGGTAATATTCCGAAAAGGATTCGAAATCTCAACCTGAACCCCAGTGGCCTCTCCAAGTGCATCGGCGAGAGTTGCTATTCTTGAAGATCCCCCGGAAAGAATTATTCGGTCGATTACGTCTCCTGCTTCATCAAGAACCGTCTTTATCTCATCAGTGGCACGAGCAACGAAATCAGTGAAAACACTTTCTATCTCGTCATATCTGCCATAACCTTTAAGGCTGAACTTTATTCTCTCCGCCTCCTCGTAGGTGATTTTGAATTCCTCCATCAAACGAAGCGTAATCCATTGCCCCCCAAGCGAAATATCCTTCAGGACAAAAGGCACTGTACCATCCAAAACGCTCAAGTTAGTCCCTGACGCTCCGATATTCACAAGCGCCACTTTTTGACCGCGATCTCGGCAAAAAACTGTATAGCAGTTTGAAAGGGCCATGGCGTCAACATCAATTACCTGGGCGCGGAGTCCCGCCGAGAAAAGCGAACTTTTATACTCCTGCGCCGTTTTTTTCGAAACTGCCGCAACCAGCACCTGGGTCTCCTCGGATTTCCCGTTGCGGCGGAAAAGCGGAGTGTAGCTGTAATTAACCCCGTTAACGTCTTTGCGAAGACTGGTTCTCACGAGGTCCGGAACAAGTTTTTCCATGTCCTCTCCGAGAAAAACTCTGGGAACATTTACGACTTTCAAAGCAACGGCTTCGCCGGAAACTCCTATAACCGCCTTTTTCGTTCTCACGCCGAGTCTAGAAACGAGACTTGATACAACCCCCGAAACTATGTCGCCCCTTGAAATTGACTTGCGGACTATCGCATCTCCAGGAAGCATAGCCTCTCCCATATTCTCAAGCCGATAGTTTCCACCCCCGTAGGAAAGCTCCACAATCTTGACGGAACTTGAACCTATATCTATTCCAACCATGGCATCTTTGCCCTCAAGGAGGGAACCCGGGCGACGAAATTTACCGAAAGCCAATTTTTTAAAAGGAGAAATCAACGAACCGGGGATTGGAAACTACTCTTCCACAAGATCGTAATATATTTGCACTTCTCTGGAATGGGCTTCCGGGGGAAGGCTGTCGAAACTGGCTGTGAAGAAAAAGCTTTCCGTCGGATCAAGTCTTTCCCCTTCCTCAACAAGCGCGGAGGTCGCGGCAAGGGCGTTTCCATCCGAATCCTTTACGAATATAACGACATAAACTGACTGTACCGGGAAATTCGCCGTGTTCACCACGGCGCCGTTAAAATCCACGCTTCCGTCAAAGTTCTCGGTCTGGAGAACCGGCCCGTCGAGCTCAACGGCGGATTCCTCCGCGGTGCAGGCCGTAAGAACAAAGGCCGCGAGGACAAATAATGACGTAATCAGGAAGCTTTTTTTCATTTTTCCGGTTTAGTGCCCACGTTTGAAATCGAAATCACGTTCGCTGGATCCGCAGTTTTCTTTTCCGCGGTCTTTTTATCTTCAGAAGCGTGATCTTCTATTATGTCTCCAAGCACCTTGTGCATGAGCTTAAGTGCGCTTATGGAGTGTTCCTTGAGATAACCCTCGCTGAAGGGAATCTCCTCCTTTCTCCTTCTTAAGAACAGATGAAGAATGAAGGCCTGATTGTTTAGCACCACTAAAATAGCTACGTAAAGCAGAAAGTTGTCGGCGAAAACCTTTTTCATCAGTGTTTTCGTGTCGGAATCGATCTTAACTATGCCGAGCGGCCCATCGACCTGCGGGGAGAGAAACGGAACGGAAACGGAAATCTTTCCTGCGTATTTTTCAACCGAGTATCCCTCGGGCGGATAAGCGTTTTCCAGAAAATGTCCGGAAGCCATTTCGTTTTCCGGCTGTTTCATAAAAGTAACGCTGAAAAATTTGGGAGAGACCCCGAAAGTGTTAAACAGCTTCTCCCTGCCCAGCCTCTGGTCAAGAAAAAGATAGAACTCGTCACTTGTAGACCCCTCTCCGTGGTCCCGATAGAAACTGGTCGCCTGGTCTCCTATAGTCTCGGCTATGGCTTTGGTTCTGGTGACAAAGTCTTTTTTCGCGTTATCAAACTGAAAATAGAACACCACACCTATAAGGGCTATGATGCCCAGCTCAACCATTGATATTTTGAACAGCAGTCCAAATTTCTGGTTCAGGCGCATTTTACAAACTCTTCAAGTATCTTGCGTAGATTTTTATCCTGTGAATGTCGGAGAAGCATGAACACCATTCCGGCAAAATCCTTTTTTATTTCTCCGTCAAGACTTCTGTAAAGCTTAAGGAGCATCTTCTCCTCGTTTGTGAGAACCTCGAGCTCCTGTTCTGATATGGCTTCTTTTTCGATGAATCTTTTGAGTCTTTCCGTCCTTGAGACGCTCCAGATTTCCTCAACCTTTACCCCCAGGATTGAAGATATCTGCTGGCAGCGGTCAAAAGAGGGTGCGTCAACCTTTCCGGTTTCAAGCTGATGTATGTACACGCTCGAAACCTCAAGAGATCGAGCGAGGTTTTCCTGGGTAATCTTTCTTCTTTTCCTTATCCTCTTTAGATAGTCTCCAAACTTCATTCAAAACTCCTCCGAGAATAAAATAGTCTTGCGTGCCAAGTTTAACTTAATGCGTATAACAAAACAATATAGCTATGGAATCACCGCGAACCGGAAACAGGGAAAACGGGTGGGGTACGCCAATCTGCGGCTTCTGCCGTCCCTGCGCAATTCAGTTCTCAGCCGACGCTACAGCTTCGGACAGAGATAATACCATGTCCGAAAATCGCCCCGAGGGATGTTCGGAAACCTTGCGCCTGAAGCGCTCGTCGGCAGTTACAAACGGCCGACCTGTATTCAGCGCCAACGCCAAGCAAAGACAGTCGTATGCGGGGTGATTGAGCTTAACCGCAAGGGCAGTCGCAGAACCAAGCAAGTGCCGGGTCGGAAGAAGTTCAATTTCCGCATGTTCAAGAAGCTGCGCTTTGAGCAAGGCTTCGTCCTCGGAGATATCGCTCTGCAGTACTTTTTTCCACAAGATGTTGGCACATTCCGCGATTAAAAGGTCGGGCGCGGATAACCGGGCATTTCTAAGAACATCCAGGGCCTCAGCAGTCCCTCCTTCCTCCACGACCCACTTGATCGCAACACTTGCGTCAATAACGTAGCGGCTCACCGCTCGCTGCGTCCTTCACGCAAAAGATCTTCCGCCGGAGTGTGCTCGCGGCCCCCGGTCATCCGGCGCAGTTTTGCCGCAAGCTCCTCAAACGCGGGTTCGACTTCACAGGAAAGCGCCTGGCGCAGGATTTCCCGGCGCTCGGCCTCCGCAGAACGTCCGTGACGCGCGGCGCGACGCTTGAGACGAATTATGATTTCATCTTCAACATTTCGGACATGAAGATTTGCAGGCATGAAACAACTCCTCAATATATATATGCTATCAATAGCATATTTCTCCTTCTTTTGACATCGCTTTTCCGCACAGCTGCGACAAAAGCTTCGGGGAGTTGCGACGAAACCCGGATCAGAAAAAAATCAGAAGGCCGCGCAGGCGCTTGCTACTTGGCGCAGAACCGCCGAACGGTCAAACCTTTGTTTGTATTCTCCGATAACCCTGTCTATTCCGGAAACGGAATCGTTATCCGGCGGGACAAGAATTATAAGCACCTTCGTATCCTCTTTTATGAACGCTCCGGAAGGGGCGGTGTACTGTCCGTAAGCATCAAGGACGGTGAGGCCGTCTGGGAACTCAACGGTGATTGTATCTTCAAGAAACTTGCTCCAGTCATCATCACTTACGGTCCGGGGATTATCCGCGTTCCCACGTCCGAAAAAAAGCCTGTATTCGGTATACGGCTCAGTTCCTTGCGGACACGGGTTTGTCTGGGCCTCCGAAGAACACGACACAATGAAAATGCAAGCCGCAACAAGAGCCGCAACAGCAACCAGAGCACCAGCTGTCCGATTAAGTGTCTTCAGCATAAACCACCTATCTTAAGCAGGGAAACGGAAAGGTTCCGCTTCTCCCGCAAAAACCCCTCAAAAATGACGTGCCCGGAGGCGGAATCGAACCACCGACACGAGGATTTTCAGTCCTCTGCTCTACCAACTGAGCTATCCGGGCAGAAATAAACGGGCTTTAATTCTACCCGAAGAAAATATTTTGTTTCAAGGAACGAAACTTCTTCGTTCACAAACAAAGGGGGCCGCGGCCCTTTGCTAAAGAACCGTGGCCCCCCTGAACACAGAAAAAAGAGGTATGGAGAGATGGTTTTTTCTTCTGCGTTGTGTTTTGTTTCCTCTATCTATACGTCAAGCCAGTAAAGAAGCTGTACCGCAAATCCGTGCTGATCCTCTTCGCCGGCAAAATAAGCGTCATCGCCGTCCGCCTTGTCGTAGCGATACTCAAGCCTCGTCTCGAAATTTCCCACGGACTCGAAAGGAGTCAATATAAGAGTCGAGGTGAACTCGTAGAGCTCAAGGTCCGGCGTATCAACTCTTTCCGACTCGTCAACGTACTCACCCCTGAGAGCAAGTGACATGGAGTCCGCAAGACTTACTATCGCATAACCGGCAAAACCCCAGCGGTCTCCCCCCGCATCATGCGACGTGTACTCGAAATCGCCTATCAAGGTCAGTTTCTCCATGAGGGTCATGGTACCGACGACCGTGACAAGGGTCCTGGTATCGCCATCCGTATCGCCGAAGTACCCGGTAATGCCGAGCCAGCCGTCGTTCGGGAAATTAAGCGCGATCTGAGATTCAAACGTCTTTCCGTCATCCACGTCATCAACCGCGTCCCAGTCGTTGCTTAAACCGAGAGCAAAATCAAGTGATCCGGCACTGAAGGTCGTCCGAACACCGCTGTGCGCAAACGGGATCCTGTAAAAAAGCAGGGACCTCGTTATGTTGGTGTTGTCCTTGGCCTCTATAAGTTCCCAGCCCGCCAGCGTGGTAAACTGACCGGCATAAACATTAAGGCCGCCGTCGCCCGATGGAACAAGCACGTTTATGTAAGCCTGATAAGGGCTTACCGCGCCATCGCCGTCGCTGTTAAAACCGAAGCCGAGACGTTCAGCCTGCTCGCCGAAAAGAACATCAGCCCTGAAACCCACCAGATCCATTACTCCATCGCCGACAGTTGGAACTTTTTCAAGCGAAAGAGTGAAGGCGTCTATCGAGAAATCGTTGTGTTCGGGATAAAGACCCCTCTCGGCGATACCTTCCCCGACTTCCCCGTTTGAAACATACTGATAAGTCGTGTCAAGCGAAAAGCCGAGTCCAATCGACTCAAGATTTCCGAGATCGAGGGCGTTTGCCCTCGGGGCCCCGAACTGGGTCCCGAGCAGCAAAGCCGCCGCGATCATCATCAATGAAAGTTTAGAAACTATACTTCTCATTTTTCTCCTCCTATAAGAGTTATTATTCCTTTTTTCCCTGTTCTCATGCTAAACCTAAACCTAAGTTGCGGACTGAAAATCCGGATAGGACTCCATTCCGTGCTCGGTTATATCCAGTCCTCTTCTCTCCTCTTCCTCGCTCACTCTTATGCCAACAGCCATCTTTATGGCGTAGAAGATGATGAAGGCGCAGACGACCGTGAAGACACCGTATGCCAGAACTCCGATAAGCTGAACCATAAAACTGAAATCGGGTCCTCCGAAAATTCCCACGGCAAGCGTTCCCCATATACCGCAGACCAGGTGAACGGAAATCGCTCCCACCGGATCGTCTATCCTTATCTTGTCAAAGAAACTGACCGCGAAAACCACTATTATTCCTGCCACAAGCCCTATGATGACCGCCTCTCCCGGAGAGACCACGTCGGCTCCGGCCGTGATTCCCACAAGACCCGCAAGCACACCGTTTAGAGCCATGGAGAGATCAGGAAACTTAAAAGTTCCCCACGACGTGAAGGCCGCTCCTAAAGCGCCCGCAGCCGCCGCAAGCGAAGTCGTGACTATGACCAGTGAAATCAGTTCCGGATCCGCGCTCAGCACCGAACCGCCGTTAAAACCGAACCATCCCATCCAGAGCAGAAACACGCCGATTGCAAGAAGCGGAAGAGAGTGACCCGGAATCGGCCTCATCGCTCCCGAGGCGAGATATTTCCCTACGCGCGGGCCGAGAAGATAGGCTCCGACAAGTCCTCCCCATCCTCCTACGCTGTGAACGAGCGTAGAACCGGCGAAATCGTAAAAGCCCATCTGGTCAAGCCATCCGCCGCCCCACTTCCAGGATCCAGCTACGGGATACACTATGGCGACGAATATGGTTGCGAAAATAAGAAAGCTCGAGAGCTTTATACGTTCGGCAACAGCTCCGGAGACAATCGTGGCCGCCGTCGCGGCAAACATTGCCTGGAATATGAAATCGGTGTAGTAGGTGTAGCCACCGTCCGCATACTCTATGAGCCCCTCAGCCCCGGCCGGTGCTGAAATACCGAAACCTGCAAACCCGAAGATGCCACCGCCTATGAAATCCCCTGGGTACATAAGGTTAAAACCCATAAGGGCGTAAGTGAGAATGCCCGCCGAAATGATAAACGTGTTTTTAAACAGTATGTTTACCGTGTTCTTCGATCTGGTAAGTCCGGTCTCGAGAGTAGCAAATCCGAGATGCATTATAAAGACAAGAAAAGTCGCAAGCAGCATCCACACGTTGTTCGCCACGAAAACAGAATGGGCCGCACCTTCTGACGCAAAAGCTGAATAGCCCCCCAGAACAACAAAAGCAAAAACCGAAAGAAACAGCACGCGGCTGCATCCGAAGGGTTTTCTTAAAAAATCTGCGATATTCATAACCAACTCCTCCATGTTTGGACAATTTTCTTCTCAATACCTTTTGCAATTAAGAGGCCATAAAACCAGAAGGCAGGAAACGCTCACTCTAACTCTCTGAAATAATTGAGAAAAAATAAATTCCCAACGGCTCGGGATTTTCAAGTAGACTTAGAGCCTGCAAACCATGCCTAAAAAATGTGCACGGTGTGCACCGAAAAACACCGAAACCGGTTAGAACAAAAATCTCGCGCAGGCGCGAAAAGATGGAGACCGAAGCGGTCGCTTCCTTTAAAAACACAGAAAAATGAGAATCCTTTTCGCTGGAACACCAGAATTCGCCGTACCATCTCTCGAGGCGCTTTGCGGTTCTCCCCACGAGGTAATCGCGCTTCTCTCGAAGCCGGACAGGCCAAGGGGGAGGAGCCGAAAACCCGTATGGCCGGAAACAAAAAAAGTGGCCGCGGAGCGCGGAGTGCCCGTTTTTCAGCCCCAAGACTTAAAGACACCCGAGTTCCAAAAGACACTGAAGTCCCTTTCCCCCGATCTCATAGCGGTTGTGGCCTACGGAAAGATGCTCCCCGCCGCCATGCTTGACGCACCCCCTTTCGGTTGCGTAAACGTTCACGCATCGCTGCTTCCCAGCTACAGGGGAGCAGCCCCGATTAACTGGGCCATAGCAAAGGGAGAGAAAAAAACGGGAGTTACGATCATGCAGATTGACGAGGAAATGGACACGGGAGACATTCTCGTTCAAAAGGAGGTGCGGATAGGGGATGAGGAAACCGCCTGGGAACTTTCAAAAAGACTCTCGCTTGAAGGAGCACAGCTTCTTTTGGAAACGATCGACAGCATCGCAAAAGATGAAATATCTCCCGTAAAGCAGGACCCGGCCGCGGCCACCTACGCACCTCTTCTCTCTAGAGAAGACGGCCGGGTGGACTGGAGCCGGGACGCAGAGGAGATAAAGAACCTGGTAAGGGCGATGACTCCGTGGCCGTGCGCCCACACCACGCTCGGGGGGAAAAACCTCAAGATATTAAGGGCGCTTTCGGGCCCGGGGGAAGGAAGACCCGGAGAAATAGTATCTCTCGGGGGAGAAAGCCTGGACGTCGCAACGGGTAATGGGATCTTGCAGATACTCTCCCTTCAGATCGAAGCCGCGAGAAAAATGGACGCCTCTGAATTCAAGCGGGGCAAAAAAGATCTTCGGGAAGGACAGTTCATGATATGAACGCTCGGGGACTCCCTATATCCTGATTGAGACCTCGAAAGTTCCTATTTTCACTTTGCCGGCAAGCCCAGATTTCCAGCAAAGATCTGTAGCGTGAGTCTTTGACTTTGCGGGAACAAGCAGAATGAGCTGGACCGAAAGCTCCGAGAGGGTTTTCCAGTACTCGCTTCTTTTTTCGTCGATAGTGGCTTCGGTCTCAACCTCAATAATCTGCACGACCTGCCCGTACGAACCGAGAATTACATCGGGGAAAAACCCCTCGAACTCACAGAGCTGCTCTTCGCCGGGATTGGTGCGTATCTCATTATAAAGCGAGGAGTACTTCTGCTCCACCTGCCTTATTACCCAGTCATGAATCAACTTCTCCTCACTCGGAATTTTCATATCTCCCGCTCCACATAAGCTTTGTCTTCAGAATGTTGAAATAATCCCTAAAAGGAGATTTTATGATGTTCACGTAACTCTCCGAGCCTTCAAGAACAACTTCGTCGCCGAGATAAAGAGGCACTCCCACCTGGCCATCAAGCGTAAGATAGGTGTTCTGTATGTCGGTAAGCACCCTCGTCCTTATCTTTTTCGTGTAGGGAACCACGATAGGCCTGTTGGCAAGAATATGCGGACATATTGGAGTGACGGTTATCACGGGCAGCGTCGGATAAATTATCGGCCCGCCCGCAGAAAGAGAATAGGCGGTTGAGCCGGTAGGGGTCGCGAAGATAATTCCGTCAGCCTTAAAGGTCGTAACATATTTTTCGTTTATATATATGGAGAGATCCACAACCTTGGAAATTGGACCGTTGTTTATAACTACGTCGTTCAGTACCGTGAATTCTTCCCGCTCTCCGTCCTTTCTGTCTACGCAGCACGATATCATGTCCCTTTTTTCTATCTCGTAGTCTCCGGCGAGTATTCTCTCCATCATCGGAAAAAACTCATCCACCGTGAACTCAGTGAGAAACCCGAGTCCACCGAGATTGCAGCCCAGTATTGAGACGTCGTTTCCCTGCACCATTCGTGAAACCCAGATAAAGGAACCGTCACCCCCGAACACAACTATTATGTCGACGGCCGCAGCCAGATCGCGCTCCGCAAGCACGTTCTCAGCATCTATGTTCCGTCCAAGGTTCTCCTCAACGAAGAACTCTATGTCTCTTTCGCGAAGCCACCCGCACAGTCGCCTGGCAATCTCATAGACTTGCGCGCTATCCTTCTTACCCGTTATACCGAACTTCAAGTCGCTTCCTCCCCCGAATTTTCGGTTGCATCGTGCAAAAGACACGATTCTATAAAATCATCTATCTCCCCGTCAAGTACCGCGTCAACTCCCGAGGACTCGAAATTGGTACGGTGATCCTTCACCATGCGATAGGGATGCAGAACGTACGATCTTATCTGGCTTCCCCAGCCGATTTCCTTTTTCGAGGAATTGAGTTCCTCTTCTTTTTGTCTTTCCTCCATCCTGCGCAGTTCATAGAGCCTCGCCTTGAGTATCTTCATGGCTCTCTCCCTGTTCTGGCGCTGCGACCTCTCGTTCTGGCAGCTGACCGCGACGCTGGTTGGCAGGTGCGTGATGCGGACAGCGGAATCTGTCTTGTTAACATGCTGTCCGCCCGCTCCGCTCGAGCGGTAAGTATCAATCCTGAGGTCCTTTTCCTCTATGTTCACCTCTATTGAATCATCTATCTCGGGAGAAACGAAAACCGAGGCGAATGACGTGTGCCTCCTTTTGTTCGAGTCAAAAGGGGATATCCTCACCAGCCTGTGAACCCCGGTCTCCGCCTTGAGGTAACCGAAGGCAAACTTCCCCCGGGCAAGAATAGTGGCGCTTTTTATGCCGGCTTCCTCTCCGTCCTGAGTCTCAAGCAGCTCCGCAGAAAATCCCTTCCTCTCCACATACCGGAGGTACATACGAAGAAGCATCTGGGCCCAGTCCTGGGCTTCCGTCCCCCCAGCCCCGGCGTTTACCGATACTATGGCGTTTCGAGCGTCGTCAGGACCGCCGAGAATCCGCGCAAACTCAAGTTCGTTGACCCTGGCTTCTAAGGACGCGAGCATGCTGCCCGCCTCTTCAATCGAATCCTGATCGTCTTCACCGACCGCAAGTTCGAGAAGACACGCCGCGTCCTCCATGTCGGAACGGAGCTTCTCG
>JAPOYE010000076.1 GCA_026706695.1 Candidatus Dadabacteria bacterium
CACATAAAACTGCCTTCAATCTTCCAAATCCACTTCAAAGAGTGAAAAAGCCGTGGCGCTCAGCGGCGCAGGGTGCTTCCGTTCTAGATTAAGCGCCTGTAGAATTTGAATTTGCACAATCCTTATTCCATAACAGAACGATTTTTCATTCCTTTCTTAGCGGCTTTCCAGGCGGTTTTTCCTGTTTCACAACCATTCTTGCTCCCCTTTTTTCGTCATCGCACGGATAAACCCTGCTTTTTCTACAGAACGGAATCACCGTGGCCTCAGCGGCGCTCCCCGTCCATAGAGGGAAGTTTCCGAAGCACTGTGGCAACTTGAGGGGATTTTCGGTTATACTTTATACTAGAATATGCAGAAACGGAGAAACAAGGGGGTGAGCTAAGATGGCGGGTCATTCCAAATGGGCGAACATAAAACACAGAAAAGCCGCGGTTGACGCCAAGAGGGGAAAAATATTCACCAAGCTTATCAGGGAGCTTACAGTCGCCGCTAAAGAAGGAGGAAGCGATCCGGAATCCAACCCGCGTCTTCGCACCGCTGTAGCAACTGCGAAGGGTGCGAACATGCCCAACGACACCATAGAGAGGGCCATAAAACGAGGCACTGGGGACATCGAGGGAGTAATCTACAACGAAATATTTTACGAAGGGTACGGACCCGGCGGAAGCGCCGTATACGTAAAGACCCTCACCGATAACAAAAACAGAACCGTCTCCGAAATAAGAAGAATATTCACCAAACACGGCGGAGGGCTCGGGGAGAACGGCTGCGTGGCGTGGATGTTCGATCTTAAGGGAAGAATCGCGTTTGCCGAAGACTCGGTTGATGAGGATGCTCTTTTCGATCTGGTAATAGATGCGGGGGCTGACGACGTGCGCACCGAGGACAGCGATATCGTGGTTATAGCACCCACAGAGAACTATGAGACCGTAAAGAGAGCGGTCTCCGATGCCGGAATACAGTACGAATCAGCCGAGGTTACCATGATACCGCAGACAAACGTTAGAATCGAGGGCCGGGACGCCGAACACATGATAAGATTGATGGAAGCGCTTGAAGACAGCGACGATGTCCAGAACGTGTACGCCAACTTCGATATAGACGAGCAGTTACTCGAGGCAATTGGATAAAATTTCCGACACCAGGGTCATGGGAATTGACCCCGGATCAAGATCCTGCGGCTATGGAATCGTGGACGGCGCAGGAAACCGGTTAAGCTACGTAACCAGTGGAACAATCACTCCTGTGCCCGGAAACTCCGCTTCTGAAAGACTGAATGATATCTATGTCGGGATCCTGAGGGTAATTGATGATTACGCTCCCTCGGTCGTATCAGTCGAGGAGATGTTTTTCGCCAAGAACGCGAGAAGCGCCATAAAACTCGGCCAGTCTAGGGGCATAGCGATCCTGGCGGCAGCGCAGAGAGGGATCCCGGTAAGCGAGTACGCACCCACCAGAGTAAAGCTCGCCCTGACCGGCAAAGGAAGGGCAGGCAAGGAAGAGATGCAGAAAATGCTTTCCTACACGCTCGGAGTCAGCGAATTTCAAAGCACAGACGAGTCAGATGCACTCGCGATCGCGATCTGCCACTTAAGTCTTTCAAAATACGGACTGCCGGACGGCGCTATTGGCAGTGCGGGAAACCGGCGCAGGAAAAAGAGATTCACCGTAAATGATCTATCTGCTTAGAGGCGCAATCGCTTGTAAGGAAATCGGGACCGTAGTCGTTGACGTAAACGGGGTCGGTTACGGTGTTACCGTTCCACTTTCGACTTACTATGATCTCGGAGCCGTGGGAGAGGAAGTTGAACTCAAAATACATACAAGCCAGAGGGAAAACAGCATTGAATTGTTCGGGTTTCTCACCGAAGCGGAGAAAAAACTCTTTGAAAAACTCATCGGCGTTTCCGGCATAGGACCGAAAGCGGCCACGAACGTGCTTTCGAACATTTCCACCTCAGAGCTTGTAAGATCCATAATAAACGGGGACTTGGCGCAGAAAAAAATCCGTGGCATCGGCACCAAAACCGCTACCAAGATAGTAAACGAGCTTAAGGACAAGCTTGATGACCTTGCGGCGGACGAAGAGTCCTCGATATCGAACACCATGCTTAACGACACGATTTCCGCGCTACTTAACTTGGGTTACACGAGGGCCGAGGTGGAAAAGAAAACCCCCGAGATCAAAAAAATCATTGAAGTTTCGGGTTCCATAGAGAATGTGCTTCGGGATTCTCTTAAGGTAATAAGAAACTAAATGTCACAGAACACAAGAAAAACCGTTTCGCCCGAATACACGGAAACAGATGAGCTTACGGACGTAAATCTTCGCCCTGCTTTTCTTCGGGACTTTATCGGGCAACCGAACGTTAAGGAACAGGTCGCCATATTCATCGGTGCCGCCAAGGCAAGAGGCGAAGCCCTAGACCACGTCCTTCTCTCCGGTCCCCCGGGACTTGGAAAAACCACTCTCGCCCACATATTCGCAAATGAACTCGGCGTGGGGCTGCACCTTACCTCGGGGCCCGTTCTCGAAAGAACGGGGGATCTCGCTTCCATGCTTACCAATCTCGACGAAAAGGACGTGCTTTTCGTCGATGAAATACACAGGATAAACAGAGTCGTAGAAGAATATCTTTATTCCGCTATGGAGGATTTCAAAATTGACCTCATGATAGGAGAAGGCCCAACGGCAAGATCGGTGAAAATAAACCTAAACAGGTTCACCCTAATAGGAGCAACAACCAGAACGGGGCTTCTCACCTCCCCGTTTCGTTCCCGTTTCGGGGTCGAACTCAGGCTTGACTACTACAGCACGGAAGAGCTCTCAAGCATAGTGAAAAGGTCCTCCGGCATTCTTGGGGTCGAGATAACAGACGAAGGGGCCCGCGAGATGACCTCGAGGGCAAGAGGAACCCCCAGAATAGCCAACAGGCTTCTTAAGAGAGTAAGGGACTACTCCCAGATGAAATCGGACGGGCGGATAACCGAAACCGTGGTCAGGGACGCCCTTTCGATGCTTGAGATAGATTCAAGGGGTCTTGATAACCTAGACAGGGCGATACTTACCTCCATAATCGAAAAATTCGGAGGGGGTCCCGTAGGAATAGACACTATCTCAGCCGCGGTGAGCGAGGACAAGGACACAATAGAAAACGTCTACGAGCCCTTCCTGATAAGAGAGGGGCTAGTAGAGAAAACCCCTAGGGGAAGAAAGGCTACGAAACTCGCCTACAGACATTTGGGACTCAGCCCGAGTGAAGGTCAGCCAAAACTTCTCTGATCCACGCAAAAACCTGAAAACATTCAGTCAAGGGGGATTTCCCTTATGAATTCATCCCAGTGATTCCCTGAAATGGAGTCTATTATTTTTCTCGGTTCCTTGTAACCTTTCTCCCCGGGAAACAATTTTCCGTATACCTCGTCCCTCATCTCAAGCCACCTGTCTATCGCCGCGTAGTTCTTGAATTTTACCACGGTTTTGTAGGTCCAAAGCGGCTTTATGGTATGTATTCTCTGTGAATACATCCTGTAATCGTCAACGGTGATGCCCATCTTTTTCATTTCCTGCCAGAAAGGAAAAAGACGAGTTCTGTATACCCTGAGAAACTCCTCGCGGTTCTCTGGCGCTACAGTATAGAAACTTTCTTCCACCACAATCGTGTATCTGTCCTCCTCCGCGTGAACTGCCACGGCAGTCACGAGGGAAAAAATCAGGATGAAAATAGCTGAAAAACAGTGCTTTCTTGACATTTTGATCCCTCCATTGAGCGGATTATTCACGGATGTTCGCAAACCCCGCGCAGTCTTCCAATTCTACCTGACAGCAAAGTTATGTTTAATTCCCCAAAACGGGTAGAATAGTCTAGTTAAGGTTTTCTGTATGATTTTTATCAGCAGTTATCTTTTCGCACGGCATCTGGTTATCCGGCCGCCTGCCGCCCGCGACATGGCTTGAGAAATTTACCGACGGAACCGGAATTTTCGAATTTCGCCTAAGCACCCTTTATGAATCTGTTCACGGAAGGAACAAACAACATATTAATGCTGCTTGTAAGCACCGGGCCTGTGGTTAAGGCCGTGCTTCTGCTTTTAGTTTTCATGTCAGTTCTTTCCTGGGCGATTATCTACACGAAATTCCGTCTTCTAAGAAGTTCTTCCAAGAAATCAACCGCGTTTCTCAACCTTTACCATTCAAACGAAGACATGAGGGCACTTCTCTCCTTCTCGGAGAAAGTAGGTGGCCCGGTTGCGGAGTTGTTCAGGGCAGGCTACGCGGAAGTGGTGAAAACGGAGAAGAAGAAAAGCCGGGGAGAACTCGACCCTAAGGGGGCCGGAGATATTTCTTCCCGTTCCGAATCTGTAGACCTGGTGGAAAGGGCGCTTAACAGGGCGATGACCAAAGAAGCTTCAAAGCTGGAGAAGTCCCTGGTTTTCCTCGCAACCACCGGCAGTTCAGCTCCGTTCATAGGGTTGTTCGGAACCGTGTGGGGCATTATGAACTCCTTTATAGGACTTGCGGGAAGCAAAGGGGTTCCCTCGCTTGAGGTCGTGGCTCCAGGAATCGCGGAGGCTCTTATAGCAACCGCCATCGGTCTTGCGGCCGCCATCCCCGCCACAATAGCTTACAACTACTTTGTCAACCGGGTAAGGGCCATGGAGGTGGAAATGGAGCATTTCTGTGCCGGATTTCTTAACACGGCGGAAAGGTATCTAAACAGGTAGCGGGGAATTTTGCCTCATGGCAGCGGGAAAATTCAACACCGGCTGGCGCAGGTCAGTCCTCTCAGAGATAAACGTCACTCCCTTTGTTGACGTAATGCTGGTTCTTTTAGTTATTTTCATGGTCACCACCCCAATACTTTATCAAGGAATCAGGGTAAACCTTCCACAAACGGCATCTTCTAAAATCCCGGTCAAAAACCAGAAACAGATAACTGTGACCGTAACCGGGTCCGGAAATATATTTCTCGAAGACGCCAGCTACTCCCTTTCAGAAATCGCCACAGCTCTCGGTAAATTAATGGCGGCGGAGGGAACCACGCCCGAGAGCGGACGGGTTTTTCTCAGAGCTGATAAATCAGTCAAATACGGATTCGTGGTAAAGGTCATAGACGAGATAAAGAAAACCGGTGTTGAAAAGCTAAGCCTGATCACGGAATCAAAAAACATAAAGGACAAATAAGCGGACATGTAAAAAGATGAAGGGAGAAAAGAATAATTTTCGCAAAGGGCTTTTTATTTCCCTGGGTCTTCATCTGCTGATTGTCTGTCTGCTTGCTCTTGGGGTCGGAAGGCACGGGCAAGTTTCCCCCGAGCAATCAATAGAAGTGTCACTCTCGACCCAGGTTCCGCGCGCCAGCAAGAAAAAATCAGTTGTTAGGGCTCCCAGCCGTCCCCAGAAACCGGAGAAAAGCGCAAAGAAAATCAAAAAACCTGCTAAGAAGCAAGTAAAACCTCCTCAGAAAAAGAAAAAAGCGGACCCGGTGACGGCGAAAAAAGAAAAAAGCCCGGATCCCCCTACGCCGCAAACAAAACCAGACGAGAAGCCGAAGGAACCTACAGTAGCAAGCGAAGAGACGCCACCGCGCACAGAACCCGAAACGGAAAAGGAAGAAGCGGTCGCCGAGAAAAAAGAAGTGATCAGGAACATCAAAAAGGAATCCGTTCTAAGCAACATCAAGAAAAGTGCCGAACAAGCGTCTGTCGAACCGGCTTCCAAAGAATCCGCCCTAGGAGTCATCTCACTTGTGCTTGACGTCTATTACAGAACAATATCGAAACGGATACAGAGAAGCCTGATACTGCCACTTAACATAGATTCCGGTATCCTTCTCGCGGCTCAGGTAAATTTTTACATGAAAGAAACCGGCGAGGTCTACAATGTGGGAATAGAAAGAAGCTCCGGAAACCTGAAGTTCGATTCTTACTGTATAAAGGCCGTAAACGACGCTTCGCCGCTTCCCCCTCCGCCAAGTGAGTTGAGAGAAAGGATAAAGTCGGATTTCTTTGTCATCTCCTGTGAAAGCAAAAAGTGATTCGCATGCGGCTGATACTCGTAAGACACGGAAAAACAGACTGGAACGAGACCGGAAGATGTCAGGGGATAAGTGATGTTCCGCTTAACCCCGCCGGAATAGAACAGGCGGAGAAAGTGGCTTTCTCTCTTAAGGACGAGAGTATCGACCGCATATACTCGAGCAACCTTGTAAGGGCGAAGACGACGGCGGAGAAAATCGCCGCGTACCACTCAATTGACATTGATGTCAGGGATGATCTTCGGGAGATGGATCAGGGAATTTTTGAGGGGCTTGATTTCTCCTATATAAGGGAGAAGTATCCCGACGTGCTTGAACACTGGCGCAAAGACCCGGAAACCCTGCAGTTACCAGGCGGAGAGTCATTAAAGGGCGTTCAGCAAAGGGCTCTTGACGCCATAGCAGATATCAAAAGCCGCTTCGAATCACAGAACATAGTGGTCGTAAGCCACAACATGGTCATAGGGACACTGTTTTGCAGTTTTACCGGAAGCTCCCTTAAGAAATTGCGCGATTACATAGTAGATGAAGCCTCAAAAAGTGTTGTTGAAGTATACGACGGCAGGTTCGTTATAATATCCTTTAACGATATCGATCACCTAGGCCTTCCCGTCGAGTAAGTCAGGCAGCAAAAACTCATGAAGGACGAAATACTGAAAATCATAAAAGAGTCCGTGGATTCGCTCGCGTTACCCGGAAGCCCGATGGGAAACGAGACAGAGTTCGAGGTATCGGTACCGAAAAAAAAGGAATTCGGTGACTTCTCCACGAATGCGGCGCTTGTTATAGGAAGCATGAAGGGCAAAAATCCCCGTGAAGTCGCGCAAAAAATAGTCGAGGCCATAGATCAGCGCCAGCACGGTTTCATAGAAAGGCTTGATATTGCGGGGCCGGGATTCATAAATTTTTTCGTTAACGAAACCCTGTTCGAATCACAACTTAGAGAGATTCTTCGTCTCGGCGGAAAGTACGGAGCCTCGTGCGAGGGTTCCGGGCAGAGAGTGATAGTTGAATTTGTAAGCGCCAATCCTACGGGCTATCTTCATTTCGGCCACGCCCGAAACGCCGTTGTCGGAGACTCGGTGTGCAGAATGCTTTCCTTTTCCGGATACGAAGTAATCAGAGAATTCTATATAAATGACGCGGGCAGGCAGATGGATATGCTCGGCGAGTCGGTATACTCGGCTCTCGCACGGTCCTACGGACTCGCAAGAGAGCTTCCGGAAGACGGCTATCGCGGCGAGTACATCTCAGAACTCGCCGGGGAAATAAAAAAATCGGAAGAATGCCCTCAAGTGCCCGGGGATGAATCGGAAGCTATCGAGTTCTGCAGGGAGTTTGCTTACTCAAGGCTTCTTGAGGAAATAAAGACTGATCTTCTGGACCTGAGGGTGGATTTTGACAACTGGTACAGCGAGAGAATCGAAATACACGGTCGCGGTTCTGAAGAAAGAAAACTGGACAAGACTCTTGCCAAACTCGAGGATCTTGGAACAGTTGAAAGAAAGGAACAGGCGCTCTGGTTCAAGGCTTCCCTGTACGGGGACGGCAAGGACTGGGTAATAATAAAAAAAGACGGTGCTCCGACTTACTTTCTATCCGATATAGCCTACCACATGGATAAATATTCAAGAGGATTTTCCAGATTAATAAACGTCTGGGGAGCCGATCATCACAGCCACGTATCGCGTCTTAAGTCCTCTATGAAGGCTCTCGGTCTGGATGAATCTTCCCTGCATGTGCTCCTTATACAGTTCGTAAGGCTCGTAAGAGAGGGTGTGGAAGTTCCGATGTCGAAAAGAACGGGAGATTTCGTTACTCTCCGCGAAGTCCTTCGCGAGGTTGGGTGTGACGCCACGAGATTCTTTTTGCTCATGAGAAGCTCCGACAGCCACCTTGATTTTGATCTTTCCCTGGCGAAAAAGGAGTCCAGCGAAAATCCCGTTTACTACGTTCAGTACGCAAACGCCAGGATTTCAAGTCTGATGAGGAATTCAGAGGAAGCGGGGATTAGTGCCTCGGAGGAGCATCTTAATCTCCTTTTAGACGATGAGGAACGAAACATAATGAAAATACTTCTCAGATTCCCCGAGGTAGTCCGTTCGGCGGCCGAGTCGCTTTCCCCGCACAAAGTGGTTTATTATCTTCAGGAATTGGCGGCCGAGTTCCATTTTTATTACAATAAGACGAGAATTCTGGACTCGGAGAACACCGACATGGCCTCCGCGAGACTCTGCCTAGCACGCTGCGTACAGGTGGTAATAGAAAACGGTCTCGGTCTTCTCGGAATAAACGCCCCCAGAAGCATGTAAAATGGCTGAAGAAAAAAAAGAAAAAAATCCCCGGATTCTACGGCTTTCCCTAGTTTTTCTCATTGTTTTCACAATGGTGTTTTCCCTAGGAGTCGTGGTGGGGAAAAAATTCATCCCTGCGGACGAACCTATCTCGGCGGAGAAATCTCCCGGACTGCTGGAAAAACTGTTTTCGTTTGTCTCACAACAGAAAACCCCAAGCGACGAAGCGGAAGAACTGGCCGCTACTCCGGATGAAAAAGACACATCCGCCCGTGACAAGTACCTGTCGGCGATGATCAATCCTGATCATAAATACACCATTCAGGTCAGCTCTTTCCTGAGCAAAAAAGTCGCTAACCGAACCGTGAGATTCTACAAAGACAAAGGATATCCTGCTTTTATAAGGGAGTACTCGCCTTCTGAAATCACAACTTTCTACAGAGTGAGGATAGGAACCTTTCAATCCAAGGAACAGGCACGGGAATACGGAAACGAAATAAAGGAAAAAGAAAGGGATTTCAAGTTCTACGTAACTGTTAACGACTAAACGACAGAGGACAGCCATACGTCGTCTACCCCAATAGACTACAGAGGAAATTACAGGGTATTATCTTTTTATGGAAAACGACTGGTCAAAACCTAACTCCGAGGAAGCTGACGAGAGGTCTAAAACCGGGAGAAAACCGGACTCTAGCAAGCTTCTCTCAGGCGGGATCAAGTCTTGGTGGGTCTTTCTTATGAAACCCATAGAGGACTTTCTTATAGAAAGGGAGTTTCGCCCCAACGTACTCACCATTACCACCCTGGTAGTTTCCGCACTTGCGGGGTGGTTTTTCCATCTGGGCATGATCTTCATAGCTGGAGTTCTGCTGCTGGCCGGCTCGACTTTTGACATTTTCGATGGAAGGGTGGCACGAGCCCAAGGCCTTAATTCACCCAGAGGAGCTTTTTTTGACTCCTGCGTGGACAGGTACTCAGAAGTTCTTATCTACTTGGGTCTTCTGAGCTTTTTCAAAGACACTTTTTTCGTTTATATCGTTTTCCTTACACTCAGCTGTTCCATGATGGTCAGCTACACAAGGGCCAGGGCCGAGGGGCTTGGAATCGACTGCGAAGTGGGGATAATGCAGAGAGCCGAGAGAGTAGTTTACTTGGGGGTCCTCTCGACGTTTAACTTCCTTAGCAACATAGTTACCTTTCTTATGGGGCTTGGAAACAGAGATTACCTTCTGAAGCTTTCAGTCATCATCCTCTTCGTCTTTTCCTTCTACACCTCAATACAGAGAATGGTTCACGTAATGAGCAAGATGGAGAAAGCCGAAAACGGCGGGACTGACGGAACTGGAAAAGTCGCAGACTAGGAGGTTCTTTCCCTTATTCTGCTGGCTTTCTTTGAAAGGCCTCTTAGGTAGTAAAGCTTGGCTCTTCTCACACGGCCTTTTCTTTTTACTTCTATTTTCCCTATAAGGGGGGAATGCAGGGGAAAGATTCTCTCGACACCTATACCGTAGGAGACCTTCCTTACCGTGAAAGTTTCCCTGAAGCCCGAACCCTTTCTGGCTATCACGGTACCTTCAAAAACCTGGATCCTTCTCCTTTCACCTTCCTTGATGTTGTAGTGGACCGATACCATGTCCCCAGCTCGAAATTCCGGCAGGTCCGTTCTCAGGTGCTTTTTTTCAATTTCTGCTATAATTCCCATTTTCTCAATTTTCCTTTTCGCGGGATGTTGAATATACAGAACCTCATGGGGATTGTCAAAATATTAAAAGGGCTTTTTTTCGGTTGCTTCAGGAAGCTTCCCGAGACGTCCATCCCAGCCGGTTTCAGCGGATCAGGCTCCGCAGGAAAGCAGCCTGTCAAGCACTATGGCAGCCGCGCTTCTCACTGAAAGATGGTTGAATTCACTATAGCCGCTTATGGGTTTCAGCACGTAGTCAGCCGCTTTTATTGTCTCAAGCGTGAGTCCCCATCCCGTACCGAAAAGAATCAGAAAAGGTTCCGTGTTTTCGAATATTTTTTCCCGAAGCACCCCGTAGCCGGTCATGTCGTCTGAAAAGCGGGCGTCAGTAACCACTATTTTCGGTTTTTCCCCTTCGATTTCCTCTATCTGCTCGACGGCCTCCTCAATAGTGCTCATTATGGTTATGATCCCGAAAGCCTTGCTTTTGGTCTCGTTAAAACTCCTTCCCTCTCCCTCGATCCAGTGATCGACGAGTCTGCCCGCAAGGCGGCGTTGCTCTTCGACAGGGTTTATCAGATAGAATTTTTTGACTCCGTATGTAGTGGCGTCCCTTGATATGTCGTGCGCGTCTATGCTCTTAAATGCAGTTGAGACGACTTCGAGGCGGTTATTATACGCCGGGTAATGCACAAGGGCTATGTAAACCCTAAAATCCGGAGAACTGCCGACCTTGAGTTCCTTTAGGAAAGCGTCTTCTTCTTTGGAAAGTTGGGCGTCGTCAAGGGAAGCGGGGTTGTGGATGAAAGTACTTTTTATGCTCTCCTGCCTTCTCCATTTCCTTATTTTTTCGTGGTCCCCTGAAAGAAGCAACTCGGGGACTTTCTTTCCTCTGTATGTTCGCGGCTTCGTATACTGAGGATACTCAAGAAGCCCGTTTGTAAGAGACTCAGAGGAAAGAGACTCAGTGTTTCCGAGAACCCCTGGAAGGTATCTTGATACGGCATCCACTATCAGGGAACATGCGTATTCTCCCCCGGAATTTATGTACTTCCCGGTTGATATCTTCATATCAACATATAGTTCGCTCACCCTGTCATCCACACCTTCGTACCGACCGCAGAGGATTATCAGCTGCTCAAACCCGCAAAGTTCTTGCGCCTTGCGGTCATCAAATTCCTCTCCCTTGGGAGTCGTCAGAATTACGGCGGAGCGAAGCCCCTTTTCTCTTATACGACCGATGGCATTTCCTATCGGTCCCGGGGTCATAAGCATTCCGCTCCCCCCTCCGTACGGAGTATCATCAGTTTTTCCATGCTTCTCCGCTGAATAAGTTCTCAGGTCGTGGACGTTTATCTCCACCGCCTTGTTTTCAACGGCCCTGCTTATTACTCCGAATGAAAAAACGGAATCAAAGAAACCGGGAAAGATTGTCACTATGTCAAACTTCATCGCAGTATCACCGGAATTACTCGAGGAGTCCCTCTACTGGTTCCACGGTGATCATCGAACCGTCAAGATCCACCGCGGTCACGAACCTTTTGACAAACGGAACCAGGAATTCCCGCCCCTGTTCCGGACTTTTTATCACGAGAATGTCGTGTCCACCCGTATCGATAAGATCCCTTACCTCTCCAATATTATCTCCGTGGGAGGTGCGGACCCGAAGCCCGATGAGGTCAGTCCAGTAATATTCATCTTCTCCCGGGGGGTGTAAATCGTTTTTTTCAAGCAGAACACGGAGATTCTTAAGTGCGTCGGCAGCCTCGGGGGTATCGATGTCCTTTAGCTTAACAATTGCGACGTTTTTCTGGATTTTTATCTGGGACAGAGTGAATCTTCGGGGTTCTTCCTGACCGGGAATTTCTACATAGATTTTTCCTACCCCGGAGAGGGTTTCGGGATGCCCGCCGAAGGCGAACACTTTCACTTCACCGTAAAGACCATGTCTTTTGGTTATCTTCCCGTAGAGAACAAGGTTTTGTTTCGCGCTTTCCGGCAATGCTATTCAAGGATCTCCAGGACGGCGCGTTTTTTCATTTTTGCGGCCGAGGCGCTCAATATGCTGCGAATCGCCTTTGCGGTTCTCCCCTGTTTTCCGATTACCTTCCCCAAGTCTTCGGAGGCTACTCTAAGCTCAATAACCGTAGTTTTCTCGCCCGCCACCTCTGTCACCTGAACCTCCTCGGGGTTGTCAACAATGGATTTAGCCATGAATTCGACAAACTCTTTGAGCTGACTCATAGGAGCATCCCTCCTGAAACTATAATCTTTGTGTATGAATTTTCGCGTGGAAGAAAATGTGCTACGTAACCTGCGATATGAGCTTGCTTACCCTGTTGGTTGCCTTGGCGCCGTTATCCATCCACGCTTTCACTCTTTCCATGTCTACCTTGAGTTCGTGAGGTTTTTTCCGCGGGTCGTAATGTCCCAGTATTTCAAGAAACTTTCCGTCGCGCGGGGAACGGACATCCGCAGCGACTATCCTGTAAAACGGCCTCTTCTTAGATCCCATCCTGCTCAATCTTATCTTGACCAAACTACTGTTACCTCCTGAAGTCGGGGTTAAAGATATGCTCCCGTCATCTGAATTTCGTCATTCTTTTTGCTAGTTTACCCATTTTCCCCATGTTTTTCATCATGTTTCGCATCTGTATGTAGTTTTTTACCATGCGGTTCACATCAGGCACTGTAGTTCCGCTTCCCTTGGCGATTCTTTTTCTGCGACTGCCGTTTAGGATAGCATGATTCCTTCTTTCGGACACCGTCATAGAATTGATTATCGCAAGGCTCTTTTTTATCTCATCCTCCGCCTTCGCTATCGCTTCAGGGTTATCGGTAACCTTTTTCATCCCCGGGACCATGTGGGCTATGCTTTCTATTGAACCGAGCTTGCTCATGGCCAGTATCGATTCCCTGTAATCTTCGAGGGAGAACTGCTTTTTCGATATTCTCTCCGCGAGTTTTTTCGTTCTTTCCTCTTCAAAGGCATCCTCCGCCTTTTCTATGAGGCTGAGGACGTCTCCCATTCCCAGGATTCTCGAAGCTATTCTCTCGGGGTGAAAGACCTCAAGTGCGTCGGCTTTCTCTCCCGTTCCGAAAAACTTTATAGGCTTGCCGGTGGTGGCCTTTATCGAAAGGGCCGCCCCTCCCCTCGCGTCCGCATCCATCTTCGTGAGAATTACGCCGTCGAGATCAACGGCGTCATCAAAACTCTGCGAAACGTTCACGGCATCCTGTCCCGTCATTGAGTCGGCAACGAGGAGAATTTCATGGGGACTTACCTTCTTCTTTATGCTTCCCAGTTCATCCATTAGCTCGCGGTCAAGATGAAGGCGTCCGGCCGTGTCTATGATCACCGCGTCCGCCCCATGTTTCGCCGAGGCAGAGACCGCATCCGCGCACACGTCCACGGGGTCAGAACCGGCCACGGTATCGTAGACGCTTACGTCTATTTTTTCTCCGAGAACCTTAAGCTGCTCTATCGCGGCGGGACGGTAGATATCGGCGGGAACCAGAAGCGGGGTCTTGCCGTGGCGTTCCTTGAGAAACTTGGCAAGCTTCGACGCCGTGGTGGTTTTTCCCGAACCCTGAAGCCCGACCAGCATTATTATCACAGGAGGCGCGACGTTTAAATTCAGAGGTTCGTTTTCCAGCCCCAGAATGCCGGTAAGTTCTTCTTTGACTATCTTTACGAACTGCTGTCCCGGATTGAGACTCTTTTCGACTTCCCGACCCAGCGCTCTTTCCTTGACAAGTTCGGTGAACTGGCGGACCACCCTGAAATTGACGTCCGCTTCAAGAAGGCTGAGACGCACTTCGCGAAGTGCGTCCTCTATGTTCTTTTCACTCAGCTTTCCATAGCCCCCTATCCTTTTGAGGGTGGTGCCGAGCTTTTGCGAGATTCCTTCAAACATCGTTGCATTTACCGCCGCTTAAAGCCATCCACGGCGGTGTCACGATCTATATAATACCGGAATTACGAAAATACAATCCTTCCCAGCCCGACGCACAGAACCGCCAAGATCCGCACCTTAACAGGGAAACATGGACAAAACGCCGCAAGCTATTATAATTACACCGATTTCTATCTTATCGGAGACACCATTGAAACTCGGAGCATACGGTTACATAAAACAGTTTCTCAGAGATCCAAAGAGCACCGGCTCCATAGGGCCTTCAAACGAGGAGCTGTCGGAGCTTGTCACCGAGACCGCCCGGCTCAACGAAATGGGAACCGTGGTGGAACTTGGCTCTGGAACCGGGGTTTTCACCGAGAAGATTCTTGAGAAGAAAAGTCCGGAAGCACTGTTTTTCGCAATAGAGATCAATCCCGAGTTCTGCGAGGCGACCAAATCACGATGTCCTTCCGCGACAGTCTACAGGGATTCCGCAGAGAACATGAAAAAATATCTCGAGCAGCACGGAAAAGATTCCTGCGACTGCATTATCTCAAGTCTCCCTTGGGCCGTATTTGACCACGGAACCCAGGACAGGCTGCTTAACGTCATCTGGGATGTACTCAAACCTGGAGGCAGGATGATCACATTCAGCTATTCAATCAGCATGATGGTTCCAAATGCCAGAAGATTCCGCTCAACGCTCCGAAACAAGTTCACAAGCGTCGTTAAGTCGAAGACCGTCTGGTCCAATTTCCCTCCAGCGTTTGTTTACAGCGCGGAAAAATAACGTTGTCTCCAACGCCGCCCAAAACCACACCAGCAAGCTGATTCTCCCACCGCAAGGACGGTTGGGTATACTTAATGAATAACGCGTAAGCGGTTTCTTTCATGTCCCAGCACCCGCTCTATCTGATTGACGGCAGCTCATATATATTCAGAGCGTATTACGGCGTAAGGGCCGATCTTTCCACCTCCGATGGGTTTCCAACCAACGCCGTCTACGGATTTGCAACCATGCTTCTTAAGTTTCTCAGGGAATACGAACCGAGGTACCTGGGGATGGTGTTCGATTCCAAGGGAGAAGTGTTCAGAAACGAAATATACCCTGAGTATAAGGCCAACAGGGACGAGGCCCCAGAAAGCCTCCAGCTCCAGTTCTCTAAGATTTTCGAACTGGTACGGGCATTCTCAATACCAATGCTCGCAATGGAGGGATACGAGGCCGATGACATCATAGGAACCATAGCCATGGCACAGGGAACATCAAAGGTGGTTCTGGTCACCGGAGACAAGGATTTCTGCCAATTGGTGTCTGAGAACGTGACTCTGGTTGACACAATGAGGGAACGTGTAACCGGAGTGCAGGAAGTGCACCAGAAGTACGGGATCGAGCCCGGACAGATGATTGATTTCTTCGCTCTTGTGGGAGACAAGGTTGACAACATTCCGGGAGTGGCGGGCGTAGGGGAGAAAACCGCTTCGGCCCTTATATCCAAGTATGGGGATCTTGACGACGTATATAGAAACCTTGAAGAACTTCGCCCCAGCGTCGCGAAGAGGCTAAAAGAGCACAAAGACAATGCATACCTCAGCCGAGAGCTCGTTACCATAAAAACTGATGTCGAAGTAGGAACCGGAATCGAGGACTTCAGATACGGTGGATACGCGGCCGAAGATCTTCAGGAAATATTCTCAGAGCTTGAATTTGAAAAGCTCCTAGACGAAATCGGTGCATCCCATACACCAAGCGAAAGTGAAGCAGTAAGATACGATTCCTACGAAACTGTTTTCGATGAGATGTCCCTCGGCCAGGTCATAAGAATAGTAGAGGAGGCAGGAGAACTCTCAATAGATCTCGAGACGGATTCTAGACTGCCGATGAATGCAGAGATAGTCGGCTTTTCACTGTGCACAGCCCCGGGACGGGCTTTTTACGTTCCCGTAGGACACACGGGAATCATGGAAGCCGAAAAGCAGATGAAACCTGAGACCGCACTTTCTATGCTGAAACCAGTTCTCGAGTCCGAGGGCATAAGGAAAATAGGACAGAATATAAAATACGATATGCTCGTACTTAAAAATCACGGCGTCAGTCTCAGGGGAATTTACTTTGACACGATGCTGGCCGCACACCTGCTCGACGCTTCCCGGGGAAGCTACAAGCTTGACGAACTCTCAAGAACTGAGCTTGGCCACAAGATGATTTCCTACGATGACGTTACCGGAAAAGGGAAATCAAGGAAGAATTTCGCCGAAGTTGATATCGAGACGGCAGCAAGGTACTCGTGCGAAGATTCGGACGTGGCGCTTATTCTTTCAAGAAAATTTCTTGAGACTCTGAAAAAAGAGGGGCTCTGGGACCTTTACAGGGAAAATGTTCTGGGCCTTGTTCCGGTTCTTTGCGACATGGAGTTCACGGGAGTGAGCGTCGACACCGCTATTCTCGGGAAAATGTCTGAAGAGTTCGAGAAGGATCTCGATTCCATCGAGGGCGGAATATATGAAAAAACCGAAGGAAAGTTCAACATAAACTCGACAAAGCAGCTCTCCGAAGTGCTCTTCGAGAAGCTAGGACTTCCCGTTAAGAAAAAAACCGCGAAAGGCGCCTTTTCCACCGATTCCGAAGTTCTAAGGGATCTGTCGACAATCCACGAGGTGCCGCGTCTCATACTCAGACACAGGTTTCTCTCCAAGCTGAAATCTACCTACATCGACCAACTTCCGAGACTCATAAATCCGGTCACCGGAAGGATTCACACCTCTTTTAACCCTGCCGGCACCTCAACCGGCAGACTGAGTTCCAGCGATCCCAACCTTCAGAACATCCCGATAAAAACCGGGGACGGAAAAAGAATACGGAAATCGTTCGTGGCAAAAGACGGCTGCGTTATACTGTCGGCTGACTATTCCCAGATAGAGCTTCGTCTGCTCGCCCATTTCTCTGAGGACCCGACCCTGCTTGAAGCTCTCCGAGACGATAAGGATGTGCACGTCGCAACGGCCTGTGAAATCTTTAACGCAAGCGAAGACCAGATCACCTCCGAGATGCGAAACCTCGCTAAGACCATAAACTTCGGGATAATATATGGCATAAGTGCTTTCGGGCTCTCAAAGCAACTCGGTACCACGGTCTCGGTATCAAGAAATTACATAAACAGATATTTTGACAGGTATTCTGAAGTGAAAACCTATATGCAGGCATCAGTTGAAGAAGCCAGGAACAGGGGCTACACAGAGACGCTTGTTGGGAGAAGAAGGCCGATACCGGAGCTTGTTTCGGGAAACAGGGTAGAGAGGGGAAGAGGAGAGCGTGAGGCTATAAATACTCCGATACAGGGATCCGCAGCGGATATAATAAATTTGGCCATGATCCGCATATTCAGAAGACTTGAAGAGGGAGAATTTCGCTCGAAAATGATCCTCCAAGTTCACGACGAGCTTCTCTTTGAGGTTTACGAAGCAGAGCTTGAAAAACTACGAACTCATATAAAAAACGACATGGAAAACGCCTGGGAACTCAGAGTACCGCTTAGAGTGGAAATGCGCGCCGCAGAGAACTGGGCCGAGGCTCACTAAGAATACAGTAACGATGGATTCCAGAATAAAGACCCTGATTCTGCACACGCTCGTTTTACTCTTTGTGTTTCTGCCGGCGGCACCTTCTCACGCTGAAGTAAACGAGAAAAAAATACTCTCCTTTATTTCGAAAAATTCCTCGTCGCGAAAGAAAATCGGGGTCATGGTCCGTTCCGCCGATACCGGCAAGACGGTTTTTCGCTATAACAGCAAAGAGGAATTCATTCCCGCCTCTAATAACAAAATACTTTCCTCCATAGCGGCGCTTTCCCTGCTCGGAAAGGGTTTTCGGTTCAAAACGGAGTTTTATCTGGGTGGAGGAATACACTCGGGAGTCGGCCACGGCGGTCTTTACGTAAAAGGGTTCGGAGATCCCACTATAGACATCGAGAAGCTCAGAGAGATTGCAGGGCGGATTAAGGCCCTCGGGATAACAGGAATCGAGGGCGGGATTTACCTAGACGGTTCGTATTTTGACGACGTCCATTACGGAGAAGGCTGGGATCCTGAATGGCGCGGCAAAAGCTTCTGCCCGCCCGTAACGGCGATTTCGTTTAACTACAACTCGGCCAAGATAAAAATTTCCGCGTCCAGGGTGCAGGGAGTTCCCGCAACGGTGAGAACGGAACCCGCCGAGTTTCCCTTCCCGATCAAAAACAGGGTTTCCACCAGGCTGAAAAGATCGGGTGTGAGAGCACAGTACAACGAACGAAACGAACTCAGGCTCTCCGGATACGTCTCCTCCCGCAAAAAAGCCGAAACCCTGGAGATTTCGGTGCCAGACCCGTTTTTTTACTTCGGGGCTACACTCAAGCAAGTTCTCAAGAAGGAAGGAATTGAAGTAAGCGGACCCATAGAGCGCAGGAGAGTACCTCGATGGACCGGGAAAATATTCACCCATTACTCAGAACCTCTGGGCACCATTATCCATGAGTACAACAAAGAAAGCGTCAATATAATCGGAGAAAGCATAGTCAAAGTGATCGGGGCCAAGCATCTCAACACCCAGGGATCATGGAAATCCGGCACGTACGTAATTGAAAATCATCTGAGGAGAATTGGTCTTAACGGAAACTTCTCCGTGGCCGACGGTTCCGGTCTTTCGAGGCTAAACAGGGTGTCCCCCGAGGATATAACCGAGGCGCTCCATGTGGCCTACGGCGATCCGGACATTTCAGAGGAGTTCGTTGCGTCCCTTCCGATCGCCGGAGTTGACGGAACTCTCAAAAAAAGATTTCGCGCCCTCAAGGGCAGAATCTATGCGAAAACCGGATATCTTGAAGGAGCCAGATCTCTATCCGGCTACGCATTCGCAAAAAACGGGCGGGTTTATGTTTTTTCCATCATATCAAACGGCATGGGAACAAGGGTAAAAAAACTTCAGAACCTGCTTCTTAGGGAACTTGTCTACTGATTTATCGCGTGGAAGCTGTCGGTCAATCTCGCGAATTCCTCAACCGAAAGGGATTCCGCCCTTCTTCGCTGATCGATACTCGAGTCTGAAAGTGCCTGCTCAACGGTCTCCCTCTCAAAGAAGTTGCTGAGAGAATTCCTTATGGTCTTTCTCCGCGAGGAAAACGCACATCTGGTAACGGTCCTGAAGGTCTTCTCGCTCGATACAGAAAACACAGGCTCCTTAAGCGGATCGAGCACCACCACCGCCGAATCCACCTCGGGAACCGGATAGAACACGCGCCGGGAAACTTTGAAGGCGATCTCTACGTTGAAACAGCTCTGGAGAAGTACCGAGAGGGAACCGTAGCTCTTCCGTCCCTTTGCAGAGGATATCCTCTGCGCCACTTCCTTTTGCAGCATCACTACTATTTTTGAGAAAAGTTCTCTTTCATCGAAAAGCTTAATTAGAACCTGAGTGGATATGTTATAGGGAAGATTGGATACAAGTTTCGTCTTTTTTCCGTCGGAAAAACGACTGAAATCGATTTTAAGGACATCTTCGTAAACAAATCTGATGTTTGCAGATTCCCCGAATCTCTCGTCAAGAAAGGTCTTCAGCCTCTTGTCTTTCTCAATTGCCGTGATTCTGCCAGCACCGTGTGCGAGATGCTCCGTGAGGCTCCCCTTTCCGGGTCCGATTTCAATCACATGATCTTCTTTGTGGAGCTTTGCGGTGGCGCAGATCTTACGGAGTATGTTGGGGTCGTTCAGAAAATTCTGTCCAAGCCTCTTAGTCTGCCGGAATATCTGCTCCCCCTTCATATCATCCATCCGTTTAAAGCGGATACTGTTTCAGAACAGCTCTTAAGCATGGAAGCAAAGAATGAAAGTGTAAAGTTATTCTTCTTTGAACCTGAATATCTTTTCTTTGTCTTTTATCATCCCCAGTTCCTCTCTCAGTATTTTCTCAATGTATCTTTCGTCTTGCTTAAGGGCCTTGATTTCTTCTCTGTACGCCCTGTTCTGCGCTTCTAAGTCCTCTATCCTCTTCTCTATCCTCTTGTTTTCGTTCTTGAGAAAATAGACCTTGGAAATCTCGTTGAAAAACACCAAGGCCACCGCTACGGCAATCACCGAGTACACAGCCAACCTGATGAATCTTTGCGGTCTCATATGTCCTCTAAAGAGCAAAAGTTCCCACGAGAAAAGGATTGGTCCTTTTTTCAATTCCCACTGTCGTTTGAGGACCGTGGCCCGGATGGATTTCGTAATGGTCGGGATATTTAAGAATCTCGGAGCGGATCGATCCGACAAGCTCCGTCATGTTCGTTCCCCCGGTGAGATCCACCCTTCCTACGCTTCCAGCGAAAACAGTGTCTCCAGCTATTATTGATTCTCCGAAAACAAAACATATATGCCCCCAGGTATGTCCCGGAACAAGGAGTATCTCTCCCCTGAGATTCCCCACAGAAAGAGTTTCTCCTTCTTTCACGTAACCATCTACCTCAGGGACTTCGACAAAGTCAAATCCGGGGAACCTCATCTTCGCCTCGGGAAGCAAATCAAGGACGGGTTGTTCTTTTTCGTGTATGTAAAAGGGTATGCCAAGCATTTTCTTGAAAGCCTCGACACCGGCCACGTGATCCAAGTGCGTGTGGGTATTAACTATTTTTTTTACCTCGAGCCCTGATTTTTCGATTTCCTCGGATATCTCCGCTATCTGCTCTCCGGGATCAACGAGCATAGCCTCGTTCGTATCTTCATCCCCTATGATGTAACAGTTTTCAATGAATATCCCGCCCGGGATGCATTTTATTATCAATCTGATCTCCTTTGAGTTCTGTTTATACGAAAATCGATGAATCCGCCCTCGGGTGGAAGCCACTTGAATTCAACCGATTCGACCTTTGCGCGGGGCGGTCCTTCTCCGCACCACTCAATCAGCTTTTCGAGATTCTCGGTCGTTCCTTCAGCGACTATTCTGACGTTTCCATCCATGAGGTTCTCGACATGTCCCTTAATGCCAAGCTCAGTCGCTGTTTGGGCCGTCGAGACTCTGAAGAAAACTCCCTGTACCCTTCCCTTTACCAGGATAACGGCTCTTCGTTCCATCCGATTCTTCCAGACTACCGAAAGCCTCTGTCAGTGTCAATGAACGTAGAGATTCGGGACTTTAAAGTAAGCACCGGAGCAGGAGAAAAGGGTTTGCGCGGCGTTGACAGGGAAAAAGGCAAAATGTATTTTCTTTCCTTAATGAGTGAGTACCGAGCCCATTTCAGATGCATAGACGAGAATTGCTCTGAAACCTATCCCATCGACGAAATTATTTACAGGTGCAAGAAGTGCGACAATCTTCTTGACGTTCAGCACGACATGGAAACTCTGGGGCAAAAAACGCCCGAGCAATGGAAAGAGCTTTTTGACAGCAGGTACAGAAAGCAGGTCTGGCCTTTCGGAAGCGGCGTCTGGGGGAAAAAGGAGTGGGTTATGCCCTCAATCGAAAACGAGAAAATAGTTTCAATGTACGAGGGGTGCACGAACCTTTTCTGGGCCGAGAGGTTCGGAAAACAGGTAGGCGCTGAAGATCTCTGGATAAAGATGTGTGGCAACAGCCACACGGGATCCTTCAAGGATCTGGGGATGACCGTGCTCGTATCGGCCGTAAACCAGATGATAAGCGACAACGTGAGCATCCCGGCGGTAGCCTGCGCCTCAACTGGGGATACATCGGCTGCTTTGGCCGCCTACTGCGCGTCTGCAGGCATTCCTTCAATAGTCTTTCTCCCCAAAGACAAGGTATCCATTGCCCAGCTGATCCAGCCTATATCGAACGGATCTCTGGTTCTCTCTCTGGATACGGACTTTGACGGCTGCATGGAGATGGTCCAGAGAATAACCAGCGAGCATAACATTTATCTTGCAAATTCGATCAACTCCCTGCGCATAGAGGGACAGAAAACTATAAGCATAGAACTTTGCCAGCAGTTTGACTGGGAGGTCCCGGACTGGGTAATAATTCCAGGCGGCAACCTAGGCAACGTGTCCGCGCTCGGGAAGGGATTCCTGATGATGTATGAGCTCGGCGTCATAAAAAAACTTCCGAGAATAGTTTGTGCGCAGGCACAGAACGCAAACCCTCTTTACCTGAGCTATCTTAAGGGATTTGAAGAATTTACCCCCGTAACAGCGAAAAAAACCCTCGCAAATGCCATACAGATCGGAAACCCGGTAAGCATCAACAAGGCAATTTCGATCCTAAGGCGATTTGACGGAGTTGTGGAGCAGGCATCGGAAAACGAACTTTCCCATGCCTCGGCAATGGCGGACAGAACAGGCACGTTTAACTGCCCGCACACAGGAGTTGCACTCGCGGTGTTTTTGAAACTGCTTGAGAAAAAGGTTCTTTCTCCCAAGGAGAAAATAGTGGTGGTTTCCACAGCTCACGGGCTTAAATTCGTTGAGTTCAAAGCCGGCTACCATAGGTCCGTTCTTGAAGGGATATCTTCTGAGCTAAGCAATGTTCCGGTGGAACTTCCAAACGATTACAAGGCCGTAAAAAACGCAATACAAAGCAGAATTCCGGTCCAGTAGTCACCATAAGAGTCATTCGGCAATCTGGATAATCCCTTGTTCTCAGCCGCTATCAACAATGTCTGTTCGGATGGCTGAGGCTTTTTCCGAAGCCCGGAACCTCCACCATTCCCAAGCGAGAAGAACCCACGCGGGCGCAAACTCTATCCATATCACCGCGTTCCCGAATATTCCACCTTCCTCCGGGTGAGAGGGAAAATAGTACTGAAGGTAATAAAGCGGGAGCAGTGCGGTTAAAGCAAGGAACCCCGGGCTTGGAGCTATGCAGAGAAACGGAAGAAGCCACGTGTAGTACCAAGGAAACTGTGCCGGGATCAACAGAAACACACCTCCAATTATGAGAAGCGCTTTTCTGTGGAGACCTAAAGATCTGCATACAAACGCCACGTAAAACTTCCAGAGAAGAAAAATCGCGATGAGACCAATTCTTGAATGTGCCTGCGCATGTCCGGGGTGAACATCAAACGCCTCCAGGATAAACTCCCATCCCGAAAGAACCGCCGTGAAGAACGGGCTGTTGTTCTGCCAGCTTTTTCCGTACGCTACGATGCCGGAAGTCGAATCCAGCCTAAACACAACCATGGGAAGAAATATGATTAAGACCGCGCTGGCGAAAATAGAGATCTGCAGCAGTGTTTGCCGTTTCTCCTTAAGGGGATTTAAAAACATCCCGAAAAGAAGCGCCGGCCAGAGCTTGACTCCCACCGCCAAGGAAAGGACGAGCGTCCAGAGCTTTTTCCTTTCGCAGAGAAAAAGCAGAATTGCTCCCAGTACGAACGGAAACGCAAGGATGTCCATGTGCAGGGAATTGAATATCTCTTTAACCAGAAGCGGGTTCCACCAATAGATAATGGAATATTGACGAGGAATACCGAGTTTCTTCAAACTAGCAAGCAGAAGCCCTAGCGTAACCAGATCAAACACCATGAGCAGAATCCTCCACGCCGTGGTGCCCATGGGAGATATTTTGTAGGATATGGCGAAGAAGAGTTCCGCGATAGGCGGATAGATGGTTTTTACGTGGGGATGGTTTACCTTCTCAAGCGTATCGCCATAGAGACGCTTGAGTTCCCTAAGTTTTTCGTTTCCCCCACCTTCCGCCACTTCCTCCGGGGAGTACTCGTAGGGATTCATTCCGTTTGCAACCACGGCGCCGTCCCAGAAATAGCGGTGATAGTCGTTTTCGAGTATCGGGGTTGAGAAAAGAAACAGAACGCGGAACCCGAGACCGAAAAGAATTATGAGAAGAAGCGAACACGCGCGGTTTTTTCTGAAACTTCCCACCGCCGCAAAGTAGACAGCCGAGGCAATAATCAGAAGCGATATGAAAACCGGTATCAGGTCTCTCTTAAAAGCCCCAGAGGAGAGTTCCGGGGAGATTTTAGCGATAGCCCCAAGCAGGAGAAAAATGGCTGTTCCGCACAGAAGAAGGAGCCGGTCCGGTTTATTGATTTTCCGCATCAATAGGTACAATTACGAAAATAATATTTCATTCAGTTCGGAATCCCGGAAGATGAACAAGAGCAGAGAAAAATTAAAACTAATTCTAAAAAGCAAATCAATCCTGCTCGGAAATTTCACTCTGGCATCGGGAAAGCAAAGTTCCTACTACATTGACGCCAGGCTCACGACTCTGGACCCTGAAGGCGCCCACCTGATATCAGAAATACTTCTGGGCGAAATCGCCGCTCAGGGAGGCGTAACGGCCGTCGGAGGACCGTCCACAGGCGCCGATCCGATGGTGGGAGCCATCATTTCCAGAAGTTATGAGCAGGACATGCCGCTTCGCGGATTCATAGTAAGAAAGAAGGAAAAAGAACATGGGACCGGGAACATGATAGAGGGCGGACTTACCGAGGGAGACAGTGTGGCAATAGTTGAGGACGTGATTACAACCGGCGGTTCCGTTCTAAGAGCCATTGATCTTGTCGAGTCCGCCGGAGCCGAGGTCCGTGGGGTCCTCTGCGTCGTCGACAGGGGAGAAAACACAGAAAAAGCCTTCCTTGAACGGGGCTGTAGCTTTTTTTCCATATTCAGGGTTTCGGAACTTCTCTAGAAAACTCCACGCAAAACTCTTTTGTTTTTCACACAAACCGGAATGATATTTGGTTTTACGTAATTACTGTCGCCTATATTTAGGCGGGGAGAGGATTTATTGAGCGTTTTACTTGTTGTAACACTTGTGCTTTCGGCATTTCTGGCCCTTAACATAGGAGCCAACAATTCCGCGGCGTCCATGGCGACATCGTACGGTGCCGGCGTAAGGTCGAAAAGACAGGCCGTATGGCTTATAGCTATCTTTGCTCTCCTCGGAGCGCTTACGGCCGGAGCTCCCGTGGTGGAGACCGTAGGCAAGGGAATAGTGCCGGCCGAGACCCTCTCTTCCGATATAGGCTTCATATTTATAATTCTGCTTCTCGGGATAGGTTTCATCGTCTGGGCGAATATAGTCCGCACGCCTATAGCCACCACCCACGCCATAGTGTGCGCCATAGTGGGAATCGGTCTTTATACTCAGACACTTAATTCCGACAGCTTCATCCGGGTGCTCAAATGGTGGATTCTGGCGCCGATAGTCGCCTGGTTAATAAATTTCGCCGTGGCAAAGTTTTTCTATTTCAAGATAGTCCATTACCTCGCAAGTAATTTCTCGGAGAAAAGAGTCAATGTCATCCTGACCGTGCTGATTACCATATCCGGAACTTTTATCGCCTTTTCGGGAGGCGCCAATAATTCCGCAAACGCCATAGGGCCGATAGTAAGCCTGGGGCTGATAGATTCCTATCCGGGCGCAATTCTTGCCGGTGTCGCAATGGGGGTGGGAGCAATTCTGCTGGGAGGCAGAGTTCTTGAGACCCTAGGGAAAAAAATAACGGAGATATGCATAATAAGGGCTATCTCGGTCGAGTTTACGGCTGCGGTAATAATACTGCTCGCCTCGTTATACGGAATTCCGGTTTCGATCGCCGAGATAGTAACAGCCGGAGTTGTGGGTTTTTCGTGCGCACAGCACGGATTTGTCCAGACTTCCAAAAACAGCCATGTTGTAAAAATCGGTTTTTTCTGGTTTGTTGTTCCTGTGATAACCGTAGGGGTAAGTTATTACATATCCCTCGTATATATAAAGTACGGCTTGTCGTCGTATCTGAGTTTTTTGGGTTAAATGAAATTTTCTGAAAGAGACGTAAAGAATCTCAATCACGAGTTTGAGCGAAGTTCTCCTGAGGATATCCTCGCCTGGGCTTCTGCGAACCTCGACCGCTCGGTGGCGCTTGCAACCAGCTTCCAGGTCCAAGGGATGGTGCTTGTCGACATGTTCGCAAAGGTAAACCCCAAAGCGAGAATCTTCACTCTTGATACCGGGAGGCTTCATTCCCATACGTACGACGTCATGGACAAGACAAGAGAAAAATACAACATCAACATCGAGGTGCTTTTCCCCGACACGGCTGAAGTGGAGGAAATGGTGACCAGCCACGGGGTAAATCTTTTTTACAAAAGCGTCGAAAACAGAAGACTCTGCTGCCAAGTGAGAAAAACCAACCCGCTTAACGGATACTTAAAAACCCTAGACGCCTGGATTACATCCATAAGGGCGGATCAGACGGAGCAGCGGGCAGAGTCAAGCAAGTTTGAGATCGACTACCTGCACGGAAAGATGCTCAAGATAAACCCTATTCTTGACTGGACCGCCGACCAGGTATGGGACTACATAAGGAAAAACGACGTTCCTTACAACAAGCTCCACGACATGGGATATCCAAGCATAGGATGCGCCCCCTGCACAAGGGCCGTCGAAGAGGGAGAAGACTCGAGGGCCGGCAGGTGGTGGTGGGAGCAAGGCTCGGACAAAGAATGCGGAATTCACTTCAGTCGCGAACCGCAGTCTTAAAGGTCTGAGGTCGCTCTCAGGTCCCACTCCGCAGATTCTCTTTCACAATCGGAAGAACTTCTTCTTTGAGCAGCCTCATTGATTTCTGCCATTTTTCCTTCGGGTTCCACTCGTGCCCCATGACCAGAAGCACCCCGAATCCCCCGACGAATTCATGAAGCTCGATTATTTTCCGGGCGACACCCTCAGGACTTCCCACAAGCCACATGTTCTCGATCATGTAGTCCATGGTCACTTCCCGGTCCGACATTGACTTGTCGATCTTAAACAGGTTCAAGTTGTTTCTTATCATGGGAACTATAGTGAAAAAATAATCCCGGAAATCTCTTGCGAGCGTGCCTTCTATTACTTCTTTTCTCGCCTCTTCGGTTGTCTCCGCGACATAGACGTCCCTTGCGATTCTCCATTTCGCCCTCTCAGGTGTTCTGCCGACGGCCTCCGCACCCTGCTCGTATCCCGCCCAGTGAGATTTAAGCACATCAGGAATAACGAAATTTATGCTCATAGGTATCCAGTCACGTTCCCCGGCCGTCTTAAGACTCGCAGAATTCTCCGAGATTCCCGCAACCGCTATAGGAGGATGAGGTTCCTGGTAGGGCTTCGTGTGCACTCCGAGACCAACCCTTTCCACGGGATCGGGAACGGTAAACTTCCACCGGGAGTTAGAGTAAACACCCGGGCTCGGGTTGTTCCAGAGGTTAAGTATCATCTCAAGGGACTCGTTCATAAGCTGTCTTTGTTCCCCTGTTTTCGGGTTTATACCGAACGCTTCGAAATCTCCGATGAAACTTCCGGCTCCTACTCCCCAGTAGAATCTTCCCTTAAGCAGGTGGTCAAGAACCGCAATTCTGTGCGCAAGCATAAAAGGGTCATGCTGAGGCAGGCATGAAACTCCCGTACCGAAGATTATACGTTTAGTGAGAGCGGCGGCTTTGGCTATGAAAAGATCGGGGGCAGGTATATTCTCCCAACCCGCCGTGAAGTGTTCTCCTATCCAGGCTTCCCTGAAACCGATTTCGTCAAGAAAAACTACCTGCTCCATGTCCGCTTCGAGCGTATCGGAAAGGGAAGAGCCGAACGGATGAAGAGGCATTGTGAAATATCCTAGTTCCATTTCCGGAACATTATACTCCCTTTGAATGTAAAAAGAGAGTATTTTGCGCAGCGACCTCGGCTAGTAAAGTTTGGCAAAAACTCTGTGTATGTAGTAATATGATACGGATTTTGAACATTAAA
>JAPOYE010000077.1 GCA_026706695.1 Candidatus Dadabacteria bacterium
CTGACAGTCAGATAAAAATTGCTCTTGGGAGAATCGCAACGGCTGTAAAGAAAGAAGGTCAGTACGAACTCTTCTCTGGATGGAAGGATATATGCGAGGTACATATCTTGCTACAGCCGAAGCCCGTATTAACGGCAAAAAAGTCAAAGCGATGAGAAGTGGGATGATACGCCAGAATACTTATCTGTTTGATGTGTCGGAGAAGGTGATAAGGGTACTGGTAGACTTGGAGAACCCATGCCAAAGAAAATCTGAAGAAGGGTTCTATAAAGACTCAACGAAAGGAGGAAAAACAGCAAGGCGGAGTCTCTCACTGCCATGTGAACTAGGAGACATAGAGCACGCCTTCAGCAATCTCCAATCTGACAGATACGAAACCGCATTGTCAGGTTTCGATTATAAGCACAGAATTGCTTATGCGGCACTTTTGGATTACAGAACAAAAGGAGTCTCTCTGATTGATGTGGCTTTTGATGAGTCTTGTATTCCTATAGAAACAAGCTATAAGGACTACATAGATGTAAAGAATTTTTTCGACAAGCTAGAGGGACCGACTGTTAACAAAAGCTTGAAGGGTTTAATGCGAGGAAAGGAAATACTTTCCCGAGCAAAGAAGAAGCACGGTAGCAAGCAAGGAGATTAAAGATATAGAATGAGAAGTGATTTCCCCTTGAGAACAGGGTAATCTATATTTTGTTAGAAAATTGCTACGGAGGGTGAAACGAACAGGGATCTTTTAAAACAAATTTGGTCTATCACCAAGAAACAGGGGCGTGATGTGGGGTTTGTAGGTATTTATAATATGGGAATTGAAGGTTTTTCTGATGAAGAAATTTCCGATCATGTGAAGTATCTACATCAAGAAGGTTTTATTGAAGCCAGAAATGTCCCATCGCTTGATGGTGACAAATGGCACCCAGAAAGAGTTTCAAGAGTCCTTGATATTTAAGCAATAAAGATTATCGAAGTCAAAAGTCGAGTAATCCATATATATCAGTCATGCCAGAAAAAGACGAACTTATAGAACCCATCCCAGTTACCATGGATGAGATCGTAGAGGCGACCTTTGCCGACCATCCTGAACCCAGAGACTCTGGCAAAGAAAAAATTAAAAAAAACTGGGGGGGGGGGGAGATAATCCGCCTTCGCACTCTTTCGACTTTACCCCCGAATCCCCGAAAATCACGATCTAGTGATTAGAGGGATTTACAACACACCGGAACTGACAAATTCAGTTATTTTTGTAAACCCCGAAAAAACCCGTTTTTCTGCCTTTTTTTAAGCGAGTTGTAACTTCTGGCAATCGTTAGAAAATTGGATACTTTGGCTAGTTAAGTATGTTATCCCCGATACGAAAGAACCGATGCCAGCTACGCATAAGTTGAGACATTGCTGAACCGTTGTTACTGTGCGGTATTTTCCACAGGTGCTTAGCGCAGGTCGACCGCTCGCAACTGTTCGGTCACATCCCGCACGCCCTGCATGTCCCAAACGTCATCCCGCAAAAGAAACCTGTGGCTGTTGGTCCATGGCTGGAATCTTACGTTGTCGACGACAACCGCACGCGGGACGAGTGCCGCTCGCAGAACACCGAAGTCCTCTCTAAACAAAACCCCGGCCAGCATGTCGAAGTGATTCCCATCGAGGTCCCGAATGGCCGATAGCTGTCGGGATGTATTATGCTGTGTTAACCGCCGCCCCTTGATCTGGTACCTGGTACCTTCCGAGTCAACTGCGTCCAGATTAGATTTCGAGTTTCCGGCCTGCTCCCAATTGAATGCTCGGCAGAAAAGATATTCTGCCAAATCGCCGACCGGGCTGCATGCGCTTCGCGTGATGCCCCTGTTGCGAAGCTCATTCATGATGCGGGCGTACAAAGCCAAAAGGTCGTATGCGGGCAGTTTTGCAATATCCGTCATCGTTAATTAGGACACTGGTGATGGTTCATTTCGTCTGCCAGAGGTCAGGAAGTCTGAAGTTCGCAGAATTACAGAAGATCATGACGTTAAAGGATTCTACGAAGGGAAATATAAGAACTGTGACCTTGCCTTCTTGGAATATGATAAAGAAAAAGAGACGGATTTGCTAATTTCGTCAGGGATCATTCTTTTACCCCTGTCTTGGAATTCCCACAAAAAAAGCTGTGACCCCTCTTTGTAAGCGTATAGTCCTGGTGTCCTTGCGCTTGACCCAGGGACAGCGGATAGGTATAAATAGGCGTGCCAAGGTGTAGCATTCTTTTCTTGCCTTTCTTTTTTTTGAGGAATTATGGAATTATATTACCATTTAGATGGAGCAAGATCTCGCGGGTTAAGGGGAAACAGGCAGTGGAGCCGAAGGGTCCATGACGTCCGCAAACGGAAATAACGGGGATGTGAGGTTGTCGGGGATTTCTGTTGTTATAGTTGCAAATTCCAACAATCCGACAATCCTTAATCAAGACTTTCTGTATCACAATGGAATTGTGCCGAAGGACTGGACCCTGGAAAAAAACATGCCGCCAGTTATGACTCCTGCGGTTTCCCAAATAACTTTCGAGAACGGCTTCAAGGTCATAGCCGAATTGAATCGGATACTTTTTGAGCAATTCACTGTCCCGCTGAAAGAAGAGGATATTGTCTGTGCGGATATAGCGAAACGTTACCTTAGAACGGTCCCGCATGTGCCGTATACCGCCGTTGGTATAAATTTGCATGGTTACAGAACTTATCAGAAACAGGCATCAGAAACGGTTTCAGATCTCTTGATTAAGAAAGGCGGATGGATGAATTTTCGGGAAGCCGCGCCAAGTTTCCAGGTAAAAGCAGTATATGGATACGAGGATAAAACCATAACATTGGACATAGCGGAGAATTTCATCAAAGAAAAAGATGCTAAAGAAGTTCCCGCAGTGGTGTTTAATGCAAACATTCACAGGGATATATCGGATGAAACAAACCAGCAGATGAGAGTCAGCAAGTTAGTGTCTATTCTTGATTCCTGCAACAAGGACATATCAGATTTCTGCCTGCTTACCAAAGAATTCGAATCCAGGGTTTCATAACCATGCCGCTACATACAAAAGAAACAGAAATCCATCCAATCTTTCTGTTTGATGCTTCATCCGATTTTCCAAGCGGGCGAGGTTCCTCGGTTGATCACAAATTGGGTGAAAATTACTTGAACCTGGCCAAGAGCAGAGTTGTTTATTCATTGACCGTGCATCGCCAGTTTGATGCTCGTGCCATCGCTCCCGCTGAGGATATCTTTTTGAAAACAAAGAACATTCTCAGGACTAATGTAACCGAAAGTTTTCAAGGCCCTGCTGAGAACGTGGCTACATGGAAATCGCTTATGCCGGGAACATATGACGAACCAAGTGCCCGCAATCATCGAATCGTTCTTCTTACTGAACTGAACCAAGCTCCCCTTATTAAACATGGACCAATTGATATTGAACACGGACCAACGGACAAAACGCATGGAGGATGGATATCATCTTTTGAAGACATGTTCGATAGACCGATTGCCGCTTCCGTTGATCAGGCGGAAGTTGCGCATGCCGGGCTTCGTGAAATAAATGAGGAAATCCAGGAAGAACAATATGTATCCGACAAGCCTTTCACCTCCGCTGAGCTAAACGCTGTCCTTGCCGACCTTCAGGAAGTTGCTGATGAGGCGCGCGAAGAGGGATTCCCTGTTCCATCCCGTATAGCGATGGCAAATTCTGAACAGCTGATTAAAAATCTTTACGAGATTTCACCTGGTCGCTATGGAGTGTATCCTACGCAAGACGGCGAAATTGCCATTGATATTTTCAACGGGAAAGGAAGTTCGATCATTCTGTTGTGTGATTCAGCCGGGGGGACTCTATGTTTGGTCAACATAGATGGTAATCGTCGCCGCGCTCATTATTCCAGAGCAAATGCGCTTCCCGATGGTTTTATACGGGAAGCCCTAGCCGAACTGAAACTGTAGGTTCTGGTGATAAGACCTTGGTTGTTCCTTTCGACATTCCAGGTAAAGAAAATCTTGGACGTATTGTATTATCAAGCGGGCACGCCAAATACGCGCGCAAACATAGCGCAAACATAACAGAAACCAAATCAACGCCTTTTTAGAAAAGGAAGGGGAAAAGGCCATTTCGGTCGACCGACTCGATGTTGCTCCGTCGCAAGACGTACTTGTTGCTAATGGCGAAAAAGTAGCAGCCGCCCGCGGTGGAAACCGGACTTTTTACGGCTGGGCGGTGATTAAAGCTGAAAAAGCAAGGGCTAACGCGAGGAAGGTTATATCTAGCCCACGGCCAGACAATCCCTATCATGCAGATATAATTCTGCCTGATGCTGCGGTTAAAGATCTGGAAGAGCAGAAAGGGCATGCCCAGGAACTTGCGGACAATTCAACTTGGCGCGAACGTCCATAGCATGGGTTTTGCTTAATACTCTTACACTTATGAGATTGCGAGATTAATATTTGAACTTGCGCTTTTTTCGCAACTATTTCAGGACCATCTCCCGCACTCTGAATTTTTTTCCCTCTTGCGTTACAAGCGATGGCACTTTTTCAACCTGAAGTTTTTTGAGCACGAAAGGACTTGCCTTGTATACTGGCAGGCTCGCAAGCGAGGAAGCTCTTCGGATATCACCGTCGGTGAGCAGCAGAATTAGTTTTTCACCTCTTTTGTCCGTTTTCTCGAGAGCTCTTTTCACCTGATCCTCTCTAAGCACCAGGATGCTTTTTGAAAGCGGTACGTGATCAAGCGGGTTTACGATGCCTGCGGGGAAAATCATTTTCCCCGTATGGTCGTAGAGCGGATTCCGTACTTTCACCGAGGGGTCGACGTAACGCACCCGCTCTTCCGTGGCTGAAGGGACCTTAAGAGAAACCAAAAAGTGCCGCGCGTAGGATTCCTCGAGTTTTCTCTCCATGCTTTCCCGAAGCTCCCGCATGTCGATTTCCCCCGCCTTTCTCCTGACATAGGAAAGCATGTCCTCTTCCTTAATCTCGTAAAGTTTTCCGTGAACCCCGAGATCTTTCTCCAAGGCCCGGCCCAGTGCCGGGGAGAACTGGATAAGAAAAACCGAGGCTAGAACAAGGGAAACCCACGCCCGACTATCCATGATTTTCTGACGAACCCCCAGTATCTTGAGTCATAGCTTCTCTCTCCTTCTCCCAGAACGAAGTAGCTGCCGGCGGGGATCACCCCGTCAAACCGGAAGCTTGAGACGACCACTCCGTTTGAATCATGCCCGCTCGCGACGGCCACTCTCTCGCCGTTTAAGTAGAACTCTCTTCCTTGCGTGCGAAGCGTATCGCCCGGGCAGCCGACGAACCTCTTTGCGAAAACCGCCCCGTAATCCCAGTAGGGGTTGCGGACGTTAAGGCGAAAAAGCCCTATGCTTCGGGGCCCGCAGGAAATCTCCCCGCCCCGCACCGTGAGAAACGCCCGGTGGGGAAGCGACCCCGATAGGTTAAATGAAAGACGAAGCCCCGAGAGATATGCTCCCGCGAGCAAAGCAAGGACCAGGAGAACCGAGGCGGCCGCGCGCGCTCCAAGGCAGACACGCAAAAACTCACTCATTTTCCTCTCCCCGAATGGAAATCTCCTCGAGTATCTCACCGGTTATGTCGCGCCCGCCCCCGAGGACCGACTTCGCGTCAAGCACGAGATACCCCTCTTTTTCATAATCGGCAAGAACCTCCCCGAAGCGTATGAAAAACCGCCCGACCCGCTCCTCTGCCTCCTCGCGCGAGAGCTCCCCGCGAAGCACCCTCGAGAATATCCTTTTTTTCTCCTCCGAGATCACTGCCTCAAGGTCTATGAAAACCACCTTTTCATCCCCCTTGACATCGGCGCAGGAGAAAACCCCGAGCACGACCAGGATCGCAAGCACGGCCAGCGGAACCGAAACCCTAGTTTTTCTCATTTCTTCCCCCTCGAGATATCGACGCACCGCTCTATCGCCTCGTGCACTTCCATTCCCTCAGAGATGAAGCCGTTTAGAAGGGAGACATCGTCCGGGTTAGTGGTGTAGGTCCAGTAGGAAAAAGGATCCACAACCAGCCGCCCGAGGCCCATGCCTCGCTCGCTGTTGTATATGAACACCTCGGAGAACTCCCCGGGGCGCGTTGAGAGCGTCGAGACGAGCTCCCCGAAGTAGTCCCCGAGAAGAAGCTTCCCTCCCCTTTTTATCTCCTCGACGCTTTCCCCCTTCTGGCGGAGCATGAACATCCAGGCCGAGTTCTCAAGCACCGACTCCCCGAGGTCTCCCGCCCTGTAGAAGTCAAGCAGGCTCTGGGTTACGGAGACGAAGGCGCCGTTATACTTCCTAGCCCTGCGGTAGCCGTGCGCTATGAACTCGCCCGAGAATCCCCCGCCGAGAAGGTCCCACGCCTCGTCTATTATCGCGAGCTTTCGCCGCTCGCGGCTCCCGAGGTACATCTCCCTTTCTATGTGCCAGATGATCATGAGCACCACGACGGTCTGAAGCTCGGGCTTTGACTTGAGCTCCTCAAGCTCGAGCACGTTTAGGTCCCTCTCAAACGAGAGGTTTGACGGCCCCTCGAAAAACCGCCCGTACTGCCCGCGGGAGGAGTAGGCGTAGAGCATGTGGGCGAGGTCCTCCGACCGCCGCTGCGGGTCGGAGATTCCCGAGAGCGCCTCCACAACGTCGTCTATCCGCGCCTCGGGACCGCGCCGCTCCCAGGCTTTCTTTATCGCTTCCTCGAGAAGAGATTTCCCGAGGTCCCCTATTTTCTCGGAGGGAGAGGCCATCTGGGCGAAAAGGGGCTTAAGCAGCTCCATGTCCTCGTCTATGTCCGTTATGCGGGAGAAGGGGTTAAGCGAGATCCCGCTTTTCTCGTCAAACACCACGAACTCCCCGTCCACAAGGCCGCAGAGCTTTTCGTAGGAGCGTCCTATGTCTATCACGAACACCCGCGCCCCCTGGGAGAGATACCCGGTGATCATGTCCGAGGTAAGAAAGGACTTTCCCGAGCCCGACTGCGCGAACACCGCGCAGTTGTAGTTGGAAGCCGAGCTGAAAAGATCAAGCTTCATTATCTGCCCTCTCCTCGATATGAAGGTAAGCGGCCCGGAGCCGCTCCCCTTCCAGTCTGACATCACGGGAACGATGGAGGCCCCCGCGGAGCTCTGCATGGTCGAGTTCCGCCGAAGAAGCCTCGCGAGGGCGGGCTCCCCGCCTAGCGGGAGGCTTTCGAGCAGAAGGGGGAGCACTATGTATTTCTCCTCGCGAAGATCGAAGTTCCGCGCTCTCCATATTCCCGTCGCCATCTCCTTTACCCTCTCCGCCTCCTCTCCGCTTCCGGTCCGGAGAAAGAGGCTTAGCGACCCCGTGACCAGCCCCTCGTCCTCAAGTGCGTTAACCAGAAAATCGAAGTTCTCGGCCTTTCTCCTGAGCCTCGGTATGAATCTCGTCACGAGCCCGAAGCTCTGCTGCTTCACCATGACTGCCTTGGTCTTCACTTCCGAGGCTTTTTTTCTCTCCGGGATTACGAACCCAGCCTGAAGGAAAAAGTACGCGGGCACCTGCGAGAGCCCCCGCAGCGGGTCTCCCAGCAGCTCATGGAACTCATCAAGGGAGAAGTGCTCGGGCATGGATGCGGGGGAGTATCCCCTAAGGCGCGCGTCCCCGAGCGAAATCTCTCCCGCCCGCACCTCTATTGCCGTCTCGCGGTCTATTATCTGGCTTCTTATCTCCCTGTCCGGGTCATAAGGGCCGCCTCCCGGGCGCCCGAGGTAGTAAGAGTCGTCGTACCAGCGCCCGTCGGGGTTAAGCGCCTCGCGGAGAATGAGGATTAACTGCGCCGGGGGGAGGTCGCGGGGGTAGAGCTGCGCTGAGCTCAGGACCCCGGCCACGTTAGCCCCGAGCTTGCGGGCGCCCTCCGTGTGCTTCTCCCACGCCGTCTCCGCGTCCTTCTTTGCGGAGTCGGGGGGAATCCTGATCGACACCAGAAAGCGGAAATCCCTCGCGGGAACCCCGACCCTCTCCCGCATACCGAGGGTGTAAAGCCGTTTTCTCTCGGCTGCGATCTCCCGGCAGATTTTGCCCTGCACCTCCCCCTCCTCGGGGAAAAACGGGGATATGACTTCGGAGGCGAACACATGGAACTTAACCGACGTCCCGGGCGGAAGCACGCGGTCCCCGAGCATTCCGCCCAGGATCCTTTTCGTGTCCTCCCCGGCGAAAAGAAGAGGGTTTATCTCCCACACGAAGCCGCACGACATGTCCGCCAGTACGTACATCCCGTCCTCCCATGCCACATAGGGAAGATACAGGGAAAGCGAATCCCTCGCGGCAAGATCCTGCAGTCGGTCCCTCGACACGCCCATCAGGGAGCCCCCTCCGCTCCAAGAAGCCGTATTTCCCGTGGGTAACCTTCCCGGGATTCGCCCAGCGGAACCGTCTTTCCCCCGATCATCCACCGCCCCCTGCCCGAGATCACGTACACGTATTTGCCCGAGTGAAAGACGCCCCGGGCGTCCTGCCACGGGGCTATGAAGAGCCGTATCGTGCGCGGGGGAACATAGACGGGCATCGCTTTTTCGGGCTGCGTGACTTTTCTGCCTCCCGCCCGCCTGCGCGGATTTTTTCCCGCGCGGAAGATTTCGCCTTTAAGAAACCTTCTCTCCTCGGCCGCACGCGCGCTTTTTTCGTTCTTAAGAGATTTAAGGAAGGGCTGCTCCCCGCTTTTTCGGCCCGAAGCCGCCTCGGCGTAAACCTCCGAGACGCTTTTGCACGAGTAGCCCGATTCAGCCGGGCAGCCGTAGCGCGACGATCCGCCTGCGCAGGCCAAAAGAAGCGTGGAGAGAAGCAGAGAAGCCAGGGCGAATTTTCTCATCCCTCTTTTTCCCTCCCGGCGTAAGCGGTTTTTCTCGGAACGAGCTCCGTTCCCTCGGTTATGATCACGTCCACCCGGCGTCCCGCGTCTATCTCTATTACCGGAAACACCTCCTCGGCAAGCTCGAGGTAATATTCGGCAAGAAGCCTTCCGGCTTCCCCGGCTCCCCCGCCGATTCCTGTTTTAACGAGGTCCCTTGAACTCCTTGAACTCACGGTAAACGTTCCCCCCGCGACCACTCCGGCGGTCGAATTCGAACTCTCAACGGCCCCGCCGAATCCCGAGGCGAACCCGGCCAGGATTCCGCGCGAAAGCATCTTTCCCTGTTTCGAAACGAGCCTTCCGCGGATCCCCGTCTTTCCGTCCTCCCCGGCAACGTATCCCTTTATCCTGGTGTCTATCACGTCCCCCGAGCGAAGCACGCAGGCTATCCTCTCAAGCCTTACGTACGCCCTCTCGCTTGCAAGCTGTCCGTAGCCCGCTCCCGTAACGTGGCAGCGTGCTATGTCCATACGCCGCAGTCCGGGCAGGCGGGAAGGTTCCGCAAGATGTATCAGCACTGGGTGGGGGTTCCGCGCGGCGGCGGTTGCTGTGGGGGCGTCAAGGCCGCTTAGTAGCACCCCAGCAACGAAGCTTCCTGAGGGAATCCAGTTAAGCAGGGCGGGCTCCGTGGCCGGCCCCTCGGCCGGGGCGCCCCCGAGGGGGGAGAAAACCCGTATCGGGCTTTGCGTCTTCGGGGGCTCGGGCGGCGGGACTGCCGCACCCGGCAGGGGCGAAGCGGGAGGGAAGCCCGTTTCGGGTGAGGTCACATCTCCGGTCGGCGGAGGTGGGTAGGGATATGGTTCGGAAGGTTCTTTCTCAAGCTCTCCAAGCGCTTCTGAGATGGCCTCCAGGTTCTTTTTTATCTCTCTCTGCTCGGTCTCTATCATCCCGAGACGCTTTTCCCCCTCTATGCGCCATTTCTCCCGGGCGAGGTCCACCCCACGCAGGATCTTTATGCTTCCCCGCGGCTTTTTCTCGCCCAGCAGCCCCTTGTCCTCCCCGCCGAGCAGCAGAAGGAAGAGGGCTACGACGGCAAGCCCGGACAGCACGGCTGCCGCGGCAAGCGTCTGGCGTTTTCTTTCGGCGTAGATTTTCCGGATCTTCCCGATCATCGCCGAGGCTCCTTTTTCGTGACCACGAAAACCCTTCCGGACTCCCCCGGCGCAAGTTCGCTGCGCTCCATGCCGACGGCCACGGTTCCCGGGCCGTCAAGGAACATGCTCTCGGTGAGCGCGGTGGTTTCGGAACCGGAGTTTCTGACAACGTAGAGCGAGGCGAAAAAAGGGGGTGACGCCATCTCCGCGCGGTGTGCGAGGAGAAGCGAACCGGAGAGCCTTTGCTCCTTTCCTGAAATTTCCTCGGCCGGGGGGTCCTCCGAGGCGAGGGAGACAACGAGGTCCGTTATGGCTCTTTCGTAGGGAAGGGGTTCCGCGGCTCCCGTCGCTTCCTTGGCCGGGTCTTGGGAGGGCGCGTCCCCGTCCCTCATTATGACGGTTCGCGAAGGTCCCTCCTCGGGCGAGAGCAGCAGGGTCAGCCTTCTTTTTTCAGTCAGGATTATGAGTTCCGCCGGGTCTTCGGTTCTCACAAGTGCCGAGCGGCCGATTATCTTTACGTCAATCGACCCGCTTGAGCTAAAGGCGTTTATTATGGTTTCGGGAAGTTCGATCCTGTTTGCGTCGGTGCGCGATATGCCGAGCGATATCGGTTCTTCCTCGCGGGTTTCGCCGAGATCTATCGTGAGGGCGGCCGCGGCGGTGTTGAGTGCAAAGAACGCCGCGGCGAAGACCGTGAGGACGCGCAAGCGGAGATCAGTGTTCACCTGTGCCTTGCCCCCCTTCGTTTTCGATAAGTTCGGTTACGAGCGGGCGGTTTAGAGCCCCGAGCTCGAAACGGACCCTGTAGACAACCTCCCTCTGGTCGGTCACCACGTTTCCGACCACTCTGGTGCGCCGTCCGCTCACCGCCACGACCGCCCCTTCCTCCTCGACGGCCACTGTTTTCGGGAAAAACGCCTGGGCGACCCCGCTTGTTTTTATCTCCTTTGATTTTTCAAGCAGGAATCCCGAAATGGGGTCGTAGCTCTCGGGGTGGACGTAGAGCAGGAACTGCCTTACGTTAAAATCCACGGTTTCCGCGGTGAAGGACGCCACGAAGGGAAGGAGGCTCAGCGCCCACTGCTCTGTGTAGGTGAGGGAAGCCGTCCCCGCCGCGCTGATCGTAAAGCCCTTTTGCATGTACTCGGGCACGTGGACGTGCACGGTCGTGCGCTCTGAGAGTTTTTTCATGTGGCAGCCCTGAAGCACGACCGTTACGCAGAGCGCGCCCACGGCGAAGCGGAGAAGCCCGTTTTCCCGGGCGAGGTTAAGCCATCTCTCGCGGAAGGTACGTATCAGCATCACTCAAAGAACCTCTCCCTGTGGCTCTCGGGCCTTATCCCCGAGAGGCCGTACCAGTAGGCAAGGTGAACAAGAAAGGCGCTTCCCCTCCCGGACTTAAGCCGCTCGAGCAGCCAGGAGAGGACTAGGCCCGCGAGCAGCCCTCCGAGCGTCTGGCCCCCCAGGGCCCCGATTACGAACGCTCCGCTGAAAAGTGCCACCTCGTCAATCTCCCACCAGAATATCTGGGGAGGGTCGTCTATGTACCTGGGGATTCTCGTTCTCATCTAGAACGTCCCCGTGGCTATTCCCTCTATGAGCGCCGGGCCGAGAGAGACCACCAGAGCCACCCCTATTCCCATGAGCGCCGGGAAAAGAGTCTGGCGCATGATGGACGCCCCGAGCCCCACTATGAAAGTGCAGAGCGCGAGCAGCCGCCCGAGATAGCCGGTCGACCATCCCTTCACCTTGGTGTATATGCCCTGGAACTCCGTGCCCGTGGTTCCCCCGAGCGCCCACTCCGGGCAGAGGAGCGCGAGGGCTAGGGCCGCGAGAAAAAGGGCTGCCGCCGCGGGGGCGGAAATTCCTGCGGATGTTCTCATATGGTTATCCTCCTTTGAGATTGCTTGCGTGCGTGAGAATGCGGCACATGTCTTTTTTCATGTTACGTCACTTAAGGCGGGAGTGCGCCCTCCCGCCGTTTCCCGCCCCTACCGGGACGCCTCGCCCCCCCGGGTCCTCGGCGCCCCATACGTCGACGACCGAGCGGAACCACCGCTTCGAAATGGGTCTCTCGGGGAGCATTTCCGCGCTCAGGTCTATTATCATCTCCGCGATTTCCTCCGGGGTGCGGCCCTCCCTCTCCGCGTTTTCGCTAAGCAGGGAGTAGTGTTTCCCGGAGATGGACACCGCGCCCTCTTCGGGTTCCTCTCCCCCGTTGTTGCATATGTAGTCCATCTCTATCAGCATCTCGAGATACTCTCCCGGCGACAGTCTTCTCTTCCGGCTCTCCGCCTCAAGCTGCCGGTACGCGTTTTTCGCGATAACCACCGCGACGGTTTTTTCACAGTTTTTGTTTTTCATGGCTTATTCTCCTGTTAAGTATGTTTTTGGCTTATCCAAAGACACATACCGCCGCTTGAGTTTATTCATTTCTTCTTCCCCCGCGCAAGACACGGCGAAACCGAAGTTATCCGGCGAAGCCGCGCGCCCTTTCTTTTCTCGAGTTCCGAGAGCCCCGCACCGAAGGCCTCCGCGAAAACCGGTATCCAGAATCCGCCCCTGGTGACCTTCTTTCCCTCGTAGGCGTAGTTCCAGAACGAGGCGTAGTACCTCTCGCCCACGCCTTCCCCCACCCAGCCGCGGGACTTAAGGGAGTTTGTGACGAGAAGCTTCGCGCGAAGCTCCGCGGCCCTTGAGGAATCAAAGAACCTCATGTCCGCTACGTTCTCTTTTTCCATGTGCTCCCGCACGCCGTCAAAGAGGTAGTGGGGACAGACGTAGACGACTCCGTTTGTCGAGGAGATGGCGCGGGCGAAGGGTTTTTTTTCGAGCGCCTCCACGTTTATCGCGGGCCCGACGTGGTCGTTGAGTATCCGGGGGATGTCGCGTATGAGCCACTCGGGAGGCTCTGTGTCCACTTCGTCCGCGCTTACGTGCATGCGAGGGTTCTTTCTTTCGCCCGAGAATTCCTCCTCCCGCGCCGCTGTATCCGCCTTTTTGAGACACCTGAGCAGCGGGTCGGGGCCGCTTGTCGCCCTGTGATGGTTCCGGACGGCGTCGATTACGGAGCGAAGCGCAAGCGCCGCGTCCTCTCCCCCGCATTCGGTGGCCCACGCGCCGAGCGCTCGCGCGGACGCCGCCGCGTGGTCGTCCTTTACGTAGCGCCCGTCCCCGCCGGGGCGCAGGTGCCCCATTTTTCCGACGTCATGGGCGAGGGCGGCTATCATGTGCTTTCCGTAAAGGAGCCTTTCCGTGTGTGTGGAGTCGTGTATTTCCCCCATGCGCCGCGCGACGCGGAGCGAATGGTCAAGCAGTGTTACCCGCGAGAACCTTTTCGCCGTCGGGGCGAAGGCGCTTTTTCCGTCCCCCGCGACGACGCTCGAGCAGAGGCCGTGGCGGTCAAGCTCAAGGAGTATTCTTTCTATTAGTGCGAGTTCCCCGCGATGCTCAAAGAGACGGCTGTGGGGTTCTATCTCCTCTTCCCAGAAAGTGCGGGTAAGAGGGTGGGTGAAGGAAGGAGCGAATGCGGCCCGGGAATCCGAGAGCACCGGGATATCCGCGTCGCTCCGGAGCCAGAGGCTCTCGGCGAGGGTCTCTATGGTGCGGGGTTCCCCCCGTGCCCGGGCGCGTTCTTTTCCCTCTTTCGTCGTAAACTTCACTTCGCGGGAACCGTCGTCCCTTTTTCTTCTCGTCGCGAGCGCGAAAAGCGCGGCGCCGAGCGCCGTGCAGAGAAGCGAAAAAAGGACCGCCGCCTCCCAGCTCACCGCCACCTGCGGTAGGTATTTCATTTCCGCTCTCCTTTTCTTTCTCATCAGCTTTTTATCTCCGGGAACCGTATTTCCTCGCACGGCGCCACGTCAAGCGTCCTGCCCCTGTATATGCCGTCGAAGGTGAAGGCGAAAAACTCCCTTCTCGGAAGCCTCATGAAGCTCTCGGGCGGCACCCTGTTCTCCTCCATTTCCTGGACGCTTAGGCCCCCGCCGAGGCTCATTATCGGGGAGAACCTTTTTCTCGTCCCCGCGAGGCGGGACGCCCACGCGGCCGTGTCGGGGTCGTTTACGCGGAAAACGACCTTGGTGTTCGTGTTGTCGAGGATTTTTCCCGCGTACGCCGGGCCGAGCTCGGCCACGAGGTCCTGGCGGCTCTGGGTCAGCATGTGCAGCCACACCCCGGCCCCTCCCGCCTTGTTGAAAAGATCGTCTATCCCGAAGTAAAGGACGTTTGACGCCTCGTCGGCGTAAACGGCGAGGGGAGGGTCGATCCTGCGGTGAGACGCAAGAACCCTGCCGACGAAGCTCTGCACCATCGAGAGCAGAACGCGCGCCATTATGTGGGCCGTTTTCCTGGTGAGAAGGGAGCCCGTCTGAACGACGAGTATCACCCTCTCTCCCGCCTCGAGACGCTCGACGAAGCGGTTCGCGGTGTCCTTTCCGATGATCTCTCCCACGGAGCCCGAGGAAAGCGACGTTATCACGGTGCGGAGGCTCGAGGAAACCTTTGAGAAGTAGTCCTGCGGCGAGGATAGTATCTGGTCGAGGTTCGTGAGGAGCTCCTCGGCCTCGGGCCCCTCTATCTCGGCTATCTGGGCGCGGAGACCCTCAAGCTCCCTGTAGCCCATGTTCTCCTTTATTTTCCTGAACGTGAATACGGGCCTCTCCCCGAGGGATTTCGCGATCAGGATGAGTCCCTGCACCACCACGAGCGTCACCTCGTAGGCTATGTTGAAGTAGAACTCCTCGCGGACCCGCACCCCCGAGACCACGTGGTTGACGATCTCCTCGGGCATGAAGTAGTGCGACAGGGGATCCATCCTGACCGAGTAGCGGGGATGCACGGGGGAGAAGAAAATAAGATCGTCCTCCCTTCCGGCTTCCCTCGCCACGGTCACTATCTTCGAGAAGATGGCGTTATCCCCCTTGGGGTCTATCCAGAGGACGCTTCGCCCGGCCTTTATGTCCTGCTCTATCATGGCTTCGGCGAGGCGGGTCTTTCCGCTTCGCGTGGCGCCCATGGTGAATACGTGACCCTCGCGGTCTGCGTCGGGAATCGTTATCGGCGCGGGTTTCGCCTCGGCCTGCGCGTCAAGCGCCGTGCCCTCCCCTATGGCGCACCCCGCGGGCGCGGGGATGTCCCTCGGTTTCCTTGCGCGAAGTCCGATCAAGAGGCTTTTCTCCTTGTTTTTCCTGCCGGCATCTTTATTCTTTTTCTGTCCATTTTTTGATATCTGAAATACAATGTATTACAATCAAGAGAAAATGTCTATAACTTTTTCAAAAAATTTATCGGGGACGGGGAATCCGGCGGCTTGCGGGAGCGGGAGAATGTCCGGCCTTTCCCGCCCTGTGTATGAAGGAGAAGGCCTGTGAGCGAGGGGCGGGGAGGTTTCGTTCACGTGTCGCCTTCGCCCCACGCGTCTCCCCGCAACATCATAGACGCGATATCGGAGATACAGCAGTACCACATAATAGAGCGCACGGGGCAGGACATACCTTCTGATTTCCTCACGATGAGGGGAATGCTCACTTTTTTCATGGTGGGTTTCAGGAGCGGTTTCTGGGAGGGGGCGTTCCTGGGGCTTCTTCTTCCGCTCGGGTGGGGAGTGTGGGAGGAGGTGATCCCGGCCTTCGGGGGGACGGCGGATCTTTTCGGGAAGTGCCTTGTCTTTCTTTTCGGGTGCGGGATAAGCCTCATGATGACGGTGGTGCTCGGGGGGATACTCGCCGGGTACTACGGGGGAAACCTGACGAGAAAGGCGATTAACTCGCTTGTGTGGGGCCGGACGGCGAGCTTAGTGGCGAAGGGGCTTATTGTGTTCTGCGTGTTTAACCTGCTCGTGTTTATCCTCAGTCCTGGGAACGTGTATTTTGTCTGCGAGGCGCTTTCAAGTGTTGTCGGGGACCCGGCCTCTCTTTACCGGGGGATAATGGAAATGAAGGAGCCTCTTCGGAAAAGCGCCTCAACGCAGCTTTACCTCTCCCCGGTTCTGAGCCTCGTACCCTTCGTCACGCTCAGGCTTTTCGGGCGGGGGTGAGCGGGGCGGGTCGGTCGGTTGCGTGCGCGCTTCGTTTCCGCGCGGTTTTGGGTTTTGCGCTGCGGAGCGACGGGGAAATTTCCTCTTGACATGAACGCGCTTCTGGTTTAGTGTTAAGGGAGTATTAAGGAGAAGTGTGATTTTCCGTTAAGGGAAAAAATGCTTGAAGTTGGATTGTTTTTGTAGTAAACTTGGAGTTAGTTTGATTTTGCCTTGAGGGATTCGGGTTTTTACGTCCCTTAACGCTTATTATGGAAACATAAATTTACAGGAGGTAAGGAGAGATGATTCAAGCCAGATGGCTTATAATATTTTTTGCCGTTCTCGGCATGTCGGTTCCGTCATTCGCGATTGACTGGTCGCTAGGCGGATTTCCGAGTTACCTGAGGACGAGAGCGCGCGTCATTGACAACGCCACTTTGTTAAATGATGAGAGGATTAGTGTTGTTGATACGACGCTCAGAATTACCCCGCAACTGGGATTGAGTGACGCGGTTACCGTGCGTGCCCAAGTTGACGTGGCAAGCAACATGATATGGGGCGGAGCGACCAGCCACTTCTTTGGTGGTACTCTTCTTGAAGATGACAGCGTTGTGCTGTCTGACCTCAGGCCGAGCGACCGTTTTAACGGTGCTATCCTGACGGGGCCTAAGGCGATAGATGATGATTACGGGTTTTTTACCGTGCGCATGCTTCACGCCGACATAGTTCTTCCAAACAATCTAGGTTTCGTGAGGATAGGACGCCAGCCTTTTGACTGGGGTCTTGGAATTCTCGCAAACGGCGGACACGATCCTCATTCAGACCTTGGTTTCGTGGTTGACAGGGCTCTCTGGCTGAAGTCATTCCCGGCCGGAGCCGGAACCTTCACCTTAGTTCTCGTGTCTGACGTATTCAACAACGGTAACACTTTGTTTGGCGGGGATAATGGAAGCGGTTCAGGTTACGACATACTTGCCGCAGCGGGTATTTACAACCAGCAGATGGGAGATGTAAACGTGACCATAGGTGCTTACGGATTCCCGTACCTGCACCAGCAAAATATCTTCAGCGATGCATTTGATGGGGCATTGGGTCATAACTGGGATGTAGACCGCACTTCGCTTTACTCCGGTCTTCTTGTTCTTAAGGCAGCCAGTTGGAGCTTCACATACGAGGTACAGATGTTTGGAGGAGGGGAGCTTGAACTTGGCAATATACCTGGTGTAGCTGATCTTTCAGGGACATCTTGGGACTTTGAATATGCCTTCGATATGGCTGCCCGCCTAGAGCTTATGCCCTCAATGATGGCACAGGTAAGCACGATAGGTCTTGAAGCCGGTTGGGCACAGGGTGATGACGGTGGTACTCCGGAAATTGAAGGTAATGCCCTTCCGTTCAGCCCAGCCTATAACGTAGACAACCTCCTCTTCAAGCATGTCATTCCGACTATTTACAACATAGAGGGAAGCGTAATAAACGCGATTTATGCCAAGCTGTATGCGAACATGCAGCTTTCCGATAATCTCGGATTTACCCCTCAGGTTCTTATAGCCTGGAATGATGAGACGAATGCAACTTCCGCTTTTGACAGTGGAGCCTTTGGTTCAGGTCTTCCAGCTACTGAAGTTGATGAGTATCTCGGAACCGAGATTGAAGGAACGCTTTCCTGGACGCTTCATCCGGGCGTAAACCTTGACTTCATCGGAAGCATGGTGCTTGCCGGAGACGGTCTTAAGGATCTGCAGGAGGCTCACGCAGCTGCTAATGGTGTCACTGCCACAGCCGAGGACACGATCTGGGCATTTCAGACAAGGCTGATGGTTTACATCGACCAATTCGCGAAATAAGAACAAAACCAAAATAAAAGCTAACAAAGCTTGAATGAAGCGGGCTCCCTCACAAAGGTTGCCCGCTTTTTTCATTGCCCTTTTGATGGTGAGGGAGCGGGGTTTTCAGTTGAGGAGTGGTGCGGTGTGGCGGAATTTTCAGTAGCGAAAAATCTGGCCAGAATTCAAATGGTATCATGACATACGAATCTTATCCTTGGAAAAGAGAGTTGATGTGAGATGCTGATATGAGAGAGACATTAAAACTGGTGAGATAGTCACCATTTTGCTAGAGTAATATGCACTCGATTAAGGTGCTCTTGGTATTCTTACCTCAATCAAATAGAATCTAGGGAAACCGAGAAGCGCAGGAAGAGATGGCGATTCTAAGGTGAAGATGATGGAAGACGACAATAAAAACTCTCTATTGAGGAGATCTTCGAGATCAGGTGTAAAAAAATGAAAGAACAGGTGGAGCGCGATCTTCTTGCTCTGCTTGAAGCATACAGAGGACGGAGAGAATCCATCCCTTTTGAAATTTTCTGCAGCTGGATGAATGTCAGCCCCGATGATTTCAAAAACCTCCCACCCCCAACAAGGAAACAACTGAATCAAATACAAAAAATGCTGCTTGAGGTAGCTTTGAACGAGAGCAACGAAGAAGATTGTCTTGAGGCTAAGGAGCTACTAGGGAAGTACCTGCAGACTGAAAAGCGACTCTACGAAAAGGGCAGTGGTTCCCACTAAGCCGTGAAATACTTGGATGGACCCCACCGCGTCCAAAGTTATGTGACCACGGGATGATCCGCGCCATCTCCCCAGCCGATCCAGTTGAGAGCATCGGTGGAGAATCCTTGATTCCATACGCGTGTCTTGCCGTGATCTAGGAACGGAAAACACTTGGAGAACTGATCAAGGAAATATGGAAGAGGTATCGAAATGGACTGACAGCACATATACCTTTAGAGCATTACTTGCATTGTAAAGCCAAGAAGGATCCAAACTTGACGTGGGCTGCGTATACCAAGGGAACTCTATCAGGTCAATTTTCGCTTTATCTATATTCAAGTTTTGTCTGTTTTTCCCGAGATGCCTTGCGTATTGCCGCTGTTGGCAGGATCTGTTGGGGGTTTCTGAATGCTAGACCGGTTAGCAAAGTAGAAGGCTACAACAGCGACGCTGAGAGTAGTGAAAGTGTCGAGCACCGAGTCGAATTCTTCTTTTTCTAAGCAGTGATGACCAAAAAGGAGAAAATTGATCATGGATCCTATGATAACAAGAGCCACCATGCCTCGTATCGAACCGCTGGGCAGCCCCAAACCTCTGACATTTTCTTTGGTGCTCTTGCATCTGGAGTTAAGTGGCAAAACAAGAAGCACTATTATCAGCAGTACTAGTTCCGCTATTCCTGTGTGAATTATAGAATCCTTGCAAGTCTCCGGATTTACTCTGGATTTCTCAGGCTTTTCCGTTTTGACAGATTCAGTGGGTTTCGTGTCTTGGGCCTGTATCGTTTCTGCTCCTACTGCGAGGACGGCAAAAGCCGTCAGGATAACGAAAAAAACCAATAGGGATTTATAGATTGTCGTATGAAGTCTCATGGATTTTTGCCTCCTGTTTGAAATAGTCCGCTACGGACGCCAGAGAGATAGTTTTCTCCAGGTTGGTCGTATATACGTGTCAGTGCATCTTCCAGTTCAGATGGATCCTTGAAAATTTTCGTGTTTTAGCCTGTTCTTTCTGCAATGACAATTCCCTTGCTCGGAACCGGATCAATAAGTTGGGAAAATCGTAAAAATAAATGGCATTTTATCTCACGGCCCCTTGAAATTTTTTCTCCAGTGCACACTTTGAATAGTGTTATGAACTCTATTATACACAATATGTTGGGTTGAGAATGAGGAAGATGAAGCGAATAGAGAAAAAAGATAGGGTGGGGAATAATTCCATCAAGTCTCGGCAGGTCAAATATGTTGCGGCTCTTCGTTGTGGATTTATTCTCGTTTTCGTATGCGTTATCTTAAGTGGTTGTTCTCATTGGCGGCTCTGGAGAACAGCAAATCAGTTCAATGGCTTTGAGAGTTTTGAGAAGAATTTTGAACTAAAAATTGCTTTTGTGTTTAAAAATCCAAAACTGCAGGCAAAAGATGTTTCTTGGCTTATGATGCATTCCCCACCTGACGAGAAAGTCTCACAATCTCAAGACTCAGAACTATGGAATTATACTTTCAATAAAAAGTGCGTAAGAACAAAAAGTAAAAACTTTGATATTGTTCTCGGCATGAAAATGAAATCGGGCAAGCTGCACGAGGTAATTTTCCCGAAAAATTTTACTAGGTACCTGACTGCTGAAATATTGGAGGAAATAATGAATTCAACAGGAAATGATGGAAACGGATTCGGCAGTATTAAGCCTATTAGCTTTAGGTCTTATATTCCCACATCTACCGAAGCAATCAGCGTTTTAGGTTCTCCAAGCCATAGAGAAAATAGCACGGAAGGTGAAGTTTTCACCTACATTTACAGTCTGACAAAAAGAAATCCGAAAGGAGATTGTGTGTTCTTTAAAGCAACGCTAATATTCAATAAACAAACTAAAGAGCTTGAAAAGCTCATTTTTAAACATCCGCGTAAACCTAAAGAAGAGATGGTTTGGAATTTCAATTCCAAACCACGGTAAATTCAAACCCCAAATTGCAATAACGGTGTTTAGGGTCGGTGTCGCTGATTTGAGCTTTTCGGGGATCAAACATTCTTGATGGACATGTTTGATCCCTGGATTAAATTTGTTATGACGGGGAGTTGGAGGAATCTGTTTCCAAAGAGATCGGAATCATGGAAAATGACAGGAGGTAAAATGGAAATGAATCAAGCTTATGAGCAGGTAAAATCCACCCAGCAGGTAGAGCGTGTAAAGGCAGAAATTGCTAAAGGCACGGAACTGATGATTCTGTTGAAAAATCCCAGTGTCTGCATTAAAAATTTAAACATTGCGAAAGACGACTACAGAATCCATATATCCTTTTCCGTATCAAGGATTGGAGTGCTTACTAACATGCCCGGTAATAGTGAATTCATTGCGGCCCTGGAGACGATGGATGAAAACAAATCCAAGCTAATGAGTTACTTGGACAAATTATCGGTATTTCCTCCTATCTGTATTGAAGACTTAAAGATGTTCCCGGTCGATAATTCTTCTGCTGTGTCTTTTTCCATACCAATAGATAAAATCGGCAGACTTGGAAGGGATATTCGGACTGTCTTGGGTGCTCTGCTCTACTGGGTTCTGGAGACTCCTGCCATAGATATATAGAATTCTGGGGCACACTTCTACAATCTATGCGCAAGGGTTTCCGAAGAGAGAGGGTCTGCTTTTTCTGCCCTGCGCCGTAAACTTGAACAAAGATCATGCATGCGTTGTAAAATGACTCATACTGAAATTAAGACAAACAATGAGCAAACATAGAATACATGTTTTCATAAGTCACTCTTGGTCCTATTCAGATCACTACGAAACGTTGCGTAGATGGATATTCCAAGGAAAATGGCGATTTGGTCAGGCGTCCTTAACGTTCCTCAATTTCTCGGTGCCGAGGGACAACCCTATTCACAAACCGGCTAACGCCAAGGCTTTGAGGGAGGCTATTTACAGAAGGATTGAAAGAAGTCACGTGGTTGTTATCCCACTGGGCATGTACGCCAGCTACAGTCATTGGATTGAAAAGGAGATTCGGGGCGCGAAGCTGAAATCAAAGCCGATTCTGGGAGTCAATCCTTGGGGGCAGCAGCGAAAGTCTTCGGTAGTGGGTGGAGCCGCTCGAAATATTGTTGGTTGGAACAAGAAAAGTATCCTCGGTGGGATATGGGAGTTGTATCACAATGAGTGATGTTGACCGAAAGCTTGAAATTTACAAGGTTTTCGTTTCTACCATTACAGCTAATGAGAACCGTCGACAGCAGGCGTCAGTTGTGTATCTGGGCATGATCGCGGCAATCGTTACAGCGGTTGGAGTTGTTCACAACGACATGCCGCTTCTTTATCCCGCTACGCTGATTTTCCTGATATCGACAATATGGTTTCTGACTATCAAATATTTTCGCAGGTTGGCCAAGGCAAAATTCGCTGTAGTCTCTGAAATGGAAAAAGATATTCCAATCGCCGCTTTTGAAATGGAACGGAAGATATTGAGTGAGAAAAAAAGCTGTCAGATTGATCTGACTCACTTGGAAATGGCGCTTCCTTTTTTCCTTGCTCTGGTTTGTATTGGTTACATGGTTTTTCGTGCGATTTCTGCGCTGTATTAAGCAGCGGCCTTCCATGAACTATCTGCAATTTATAGCTTCGATCATAGATTCCCTTGCTTGGCCAGTCGTGTTCATTTGTTGCGCATTCATTTTTCGATATCCTTCACAGTAAACTACCCCTAGACATCGTTGAATTTATCCACGCATTTGACTAACCGCGTTCCAAGCTCTCTTATATCCTGTAAATGACTGCTCATATGAGAATGTTTCTCGCAATAATCAACAATCGAATTTAAGTCATTCAGCATATCCAGTTCTCTTGTTTTAGCATCCATTTCTTCAGCGAATTTTTCATATCCCAAGTCCCTGAGCGGGGCCTCTGCGTATAAACCTGTTGAATTAAATCCTCCTAAGCTAGCAGTATCCAATGCAGCAATCAGGGCGGTTTCCAACAACCTGATTACCTCTTCTTTGCCTTCGGCGACAACTTCCCATGTGAACGCGTCTTTACCGTATACTCTAAGTGCTTCGTGGAAATACACTCGGCCACGTCCACTCATTGCATCTCTCTCATGCTGACTTCTGCGAACCTTCAAACCACGCTTAGTAATACCTACGTAGTGTTTCCCGCTGTCGTTGTGTGTTGCCACATAACAGATCATTCTACGTTGTTCCACTCCTTTTTTCTGTCTAGTCATCTATATAATCTCCATTTTTTCTATCTCCTTGATTTTTTCCACAAGAGTCCGCAAGTCGCTTTCTATCGAGAGTGCTTGCTTTTTCACCATGGAAAACAGATCAACGGAAGAAAATTCATTGCCGCCTGCCTTGGAGGAACGAAGTTTTTGAAAGTGCCATTTAGAAAGAGAACCACGGTTTATATATGTGAAGACTCCATTGTGGGTTTCCGTAGGGTGGCCCGTGGTTTCGTTTCTGAGCTGTCTTATCCCTTTTAGATCAGTGCTCTGTTTGTAGGAGAATTTCCGGTTTTTGGGATAGCATTTGCGAAGGGTTTTAAACAGGCACTCCACCGCGTCTTGCTGCAGATATAACGCCTGAAGGAGTCCGTAGACATAAAGATATCGCAGCCCTACATCTTCATCCGGGTAATCGGACTTCACGTAACTTCCTATTGCTTGGAGGGTATCGTTTATAACATCAGAAGAACTGCATATGCGGTCCCAGTTGTCTCGGTCCTCGCGCACCTCGCTTCTATATTTCAATTCCTGACTAATAAGGCTTTCAAGCGATCGCCAAAGCTTCCACAAACGCCCGAGGATCGAAAGAATTTCTTTTTGTTTGTCTTCCTCAGTCATATCAAAAAATTGATTGTTGGGAGGATTTTTTCTCTTCTGTGTCTTAATAATCGTAACTGTTCGCAGAAGCCGTGATGAGTGGTTGGGCTGTATAGCACGGCAATCAGGATTGAATTTTCATGTTGTGGAGCAGAGACGGTACCATCTGATTTTTCAGATTTCAATTCTCAGTTCCCAAGGTCAGGGTTTCCAGATCGTTCTCCGTAGTGAATTTTGCGTGCGTGGCTTGTTTTCCTCAAAACATCTTGAAGTTTCTTCGGAAATGCATACTTTGAACAGTATTACAGGGCTGATTATACGCAACAACCTGAGTCAATCGCAGAAGTTTTGATGAAATGAAAGGGACAGTGAATAAAGAGGATGGGGGAGGAATCGCGAATGGGTGACACCTCCGCGGTGGCAAGAGGAAAGAAGAAACGAAGAAACCATTTCGTGCCTAGGATGCTGCTGAAAAATTTCACGGACAAAGACGGGAAGCTTTATTCCTTTGAGAGACGCTCCAAGGAAAAACGTGTTTTTGTAGGAACTCCGGAGGGGATTTACTGGGAGCGTGATCTGTATGTGATTCGCGACGCGGAAGGGAACATGGATGATTCGGCGGAAGATCTGTTCGCTGAGCTTGAGAGAGAAGTTGCGCCTGTGTTTGACGGAATAATAACCGCGGTTCGGGACGTAAAGGAGCCGGTTCTGACTTCGCCTGAGAGATCTGTTCTGGACCGCTACGTCTATTTTCAGTGGGCGCGCGTGCCGGACACTTATGACCATGTTCTTGATCACACATTGGAGAGAGTGTCGTCTGAAGACCCCGAGATTCGGGATCTTTCCCCCAGAGAGCTTTCTGAGTTCAGAAAAAGAGTCAATACGGAAAGTCTCGTCGCCAGCGTAACGGAACCGAGAGACAGGGTACTGTTCTATCTTCGAAACAAGAGTCTTGCTTTTGTCTTGATACGCAGGAAGAACAAGAGCTTCGTTATCGGAAGCAATCCCGTTGTGCGGGTGTTTCCCGAGCGTTTCGAAGAAGCACCCAGGGCTTTTATCGCGATGTGGCTTCCCTTGGCGCACGATGTGGCCGTTGCCTACGGAGAAGGGCAAGGGGGTCTTATAGAATTTCCGCAGGACAGCGAACTTCGCCGGTTCAACGAAGAAGTCTTCAAACAGAGCCAGGGAATTGCCGGGCGTTCCCCCAAGCTGATTGCTTCTATTGCTGGTGTGAAGATATGACGCATCCCGGCCGAGAGTTTTTTGAGTCGCCACTTGAATTCCTAAGTGCATCACCCCTGAAAACAGGGAATTTGACAAGGAGAGAGGAACACATGAGATGAGATACTTCGGCAAATCATGTGGAGATGAGCGACTGCAGTTGCCCGAAGATGTTTGTATACATTGCCGCGAAGTTGTTAACCCAGAAGAAATTACGAGAGAGCACGTTCCTTCCAAGTGTTTGCTGAGGAAGCCTTATCCTGAAAACCTGATTGTGGTAAAAGTCTGCCGGAAATGCAACGCAAGCTTTTCGCGTGACGAGGAGTACCTCTCCGCGCTCTTGGCGGCGGTGCTCTCCGGTTCTACAGACCCCGCTAAGCAGAAGACGCCAAGAGATTCCCGAAGGTTTACGGAACAACCTGCCCTGCGCGCAAGGATCGACAAATCAAAAATAGCGACAAGAACACTTTTCGGGGAGACCGAGACTGTTTTCATGCCCGAGTTGGAGAGAGTGGAAAACGTAGTGCTCAAGAATGCGCGTTGTCACGCGCTGTATGAACTTGACTGTCCCGTATCAATATTTAGCGAACCGGACTACATACGTTGTGTTCCGTTGCGGAGTTTTTCCAGAGAGCAACGCGCCAGATTTGAGGAAGATATCTCAGAATGGGCAGAAGTCGGCACCAGAATGTTCATGCGGCAATGCTACTCGTTTGATCCATCACAGTCTGATATGCTGGGACCATGGGTCGTTGTCCAAGAGGACGTTTACCGGTTTCTAGCCTCAGACAATGGTGACGGTCTACTGGTTCGATCCGTGATTGGAGAATACCTCGCAACTGAGGTATTCTGGAGCTAGTGTGCCGAGCACGAACAGTAGCTTGGAAGTGTGAGTCTTCTATACAACCTGATGGCGGTGAAGTATTAGCGAAGCGCAAGGGCAAAGTTGCGATAGGTGACGAAGGCCCGAACGATGTAAGGGAGTAAGGACGGCGAGCTCATGCAGGCAGAGCGGCAGAAGATCCAGTTGAAACTGGCCTTTGGCAAGAGGAGCGAGGGTGAAGCGCGGAGCGGAGCTTGCAAAGGGACCGAAGTCTGCGTGGCGCGAGTCGATACCGAACGCTCGGCGGTTTTCATCAGCGTAAATCTATCAAACCGCCACGTACGGATCTGTGCGGGGGGTGTGGGGAAACCCGCATTCCTACCGCAACGAGCGCCAAGCAAACTGATGGCTGGGCAACCGGTGGAAGTCCGGTGGAGGTGAGAGGCTAACCACCACACCTTGCCGCGAGCCGTGCGCGGGCACCCGTGAGGGTGCGGGCGAAGCGTCGGCAGCGGTGCGTATGGGCAGGGCGATTGAGCACCGAAAAAGATAGCGTCTGGAGTGCCGAGGCTATTGTACGGGTTGAAGGCAAAACCTGGCGAGCCGCTATGGTAAGGAGAGTCAGGACTCCACGGTGTCTAAGAACCCAAGCACGTACGTACGCCCAACATCGGGACTTGGGAGAGCTTCACTTTGCCCCGGAGTCGTACCGGGGCCGCAGAAGGAAGGAGGTAATCCGAAATGAAGATGTACGAAG
>JAPOYE010000078.1 GCA_026706695.1 Candidatus Dadabacteria bacterium
AGAATCCGAAGAAGATAGTGCTTGACATAGACATCACTGACGATCCCCTGCACGGAGAGCAGGAAGGCAGGTTCTATCATGGCTATTACAGGGAGTACTGTTACGCTCCTTCCTACATATTCTGCGGTCGTCACCTGCTGGGGTGCAGACTCAGGGAAGCGAACCAGGACTCCTCGGCGGGGGCCGTGGAGGAAATCGAAAGGATTGTCTCCCAGATTCGGGAGAAGTGGAAAAGAACTCGCATTATCATCAGAGGGGACTCGGGTTTCTGCCGGGAAGAGCTTATGAGGTGGTGTGAAGACAATGGGGTTGATTACATTTTTGGGATGTCAAAGAATCTTCGGTTGATGGGCTGGGTGAAAAAGGAAGTTCGCAAGGCCTGTATTGATCACAGGGAAAGCGGAGAAGCTTCCCGGCGTTTCAAGAGCTTCCGGTATTGTACGAAAAAGAGTTGGAGCAGGAGCCGGAGGGTAGTGTGCAAGGCTGAGCATCTTGAGAAAGGGGCCAACACCCGGTTTGTGGTGACGTCGCTTAAGCACAGTGAGTATGACGCGAAGACTCTTTACGAGAGAGTGTACTGTGCCCGCGGGGAGATGGAGAACCGGATCAAGGCTCAGCAGCTTGAGCTGTTCTCGGACCGCACTTCCACCCATTACATGCGCTCGAACCAGTTGAGGATGTACTTCTCGGCGTTTGCGTACGTACTGCTTGAGTGTCTGAGGAGAAGCGGGCTTAAGGGGACAAGGCATTACATGGCCCAGTGCGGGACAATACGGGTGAGGCTGCTCAAGGTCGGCACTTTGATACGCCAAAGCGCGCGGAGGGTATTGCTGTCGTTTGCCGAGAGCTATCCCTGCGGAGATTTGTTCCGCCATGTGCTCCGAAGACTTCAGGCGATTCCGCTCGCTCCGTAACGAATTCCAGCTTATCAGGACAGATGTTTGAAGTGAATGGGGGAGAATTGCGCCTTCATGGTGGCCGGGAGTGCAAATCCGGCTGCCGAAAGACACAAAAAGCCCGTAAACCGCTGACGTTGACCGGGAAAACGGTTCCGTCTTCAGATCAGTTCAGGAAAAACCCGGAATCCGGTCCCAAAAACTCTCCGCTTGCTCTTTTATGAGATATGCGGGCTAGATGCCGTAGTAACCCGACTCTCCGTGATCCGTTATGTCAAGACCTTCGGTTTCTTCATCCTCGGTGACCCTGAGTCCGACGAGCATGTCAACGACCTTGAGCACTATATAGCTTACTATGGCAGTGTATACAACCGCGAATATTCCCCCGTAGATCTGTATGCCTAACTGCGCCCCTATGTCGAGATCAACGATCGAACCGCCGAAAGAGTTCGAGGCAAACACTCCCACCAGGATGATTCCTACCAGACCTCCGACTCCGTGAACTCCCACGACGTCAAGCGCGTCGTCATAATTGAAACGGAACTTGATGTAAGTGGCCGCTATGTAGGCAAGCACAGAAGACGCGGCTCCTATGACTATGGCTCCAAGCGGTCCCACAGTGCCAGAGGCGGGAGTTATGGCTGCGAGACCCGCGATGGCCCCAGTCGCGAAACCAAGAGCGCTGGGCTTGCCCGACCTTACGCTTTCAAGGAATATCCAGGTGAGAGCGGCAACGCATGGAGAAATCTGGGTCACGACGACCGCCATGGCCGCCTGTCCACCGGCCGCAAGGGCGCTTCCCCCGTTAAATCCGAACCATCCGACCCAGAGCATCGCAGTACCTATCATCGTAAGAGTGAGATTGTGCGGAAGCGCAAGTTGTCTGGGGTAGCCTCTCCTGGGCCCGACCAGTATCGCTGCCACAAGGGCCGCGGTACCCGCCGTGATATGGACGACTATTCCGCCTGCAAAGTCAATCACTCCCTTGTCTCCAAGGTAGGAACCCTCCCCTCCCCAGACCATGTGCGCGATCGGGAAGTAACAGAATATCACCCAAAGGGCGGTGAACAGAAGCATAGCCGAGAACTTCATTCTCTCAGCAAACGCCCCGATTATAAGTGCCGGAGTGATAATCGCGAAGGTAAGCTGGAAGGCGAAGAACAGAACTTCGGGGATCGTCCCCGAAAGAGTATCGATACCCACACCGTTTAGAAACGCCTTTGAGAAGCCTCCCACGAAGGCGTTCATCCCGACTTCTCCCGCTACCATGCCGGTAGTGTCAAAAGCCATGCTGTAACCGAAAAACGTCCATATAACCGTTACGACTGCGGTAATGGAAAAGCACTGCATCAGCACCGAAAGAACGTTTTTTTTGCCGACCAGCCCCCCGTAGAAAAGCGCAAGCCCGGGAATCGTCATGAAAAGAACAAGCGCGGTTGAAGTCAGTATCCAGGCGGTATCGCCAGTATCAAGCTCGCTCGCCGAAGCAGGGTCGGTAAAAGAAAAGAAAGCTAAAACAAAAAAGAAAAACAAAAGTGAAAGCGTTTTTTTTAAACTCATCGCACACTCTCCTCCTCTTATTCCATATTCAAACCGCTAAGTATATCACATAATGGGACCGTAAAACGAAACTTCAGAATGTTTCATCGAGCATGCGCAACTGCTCCGGGGAAAGCCTCCATCCCGAGGCTCCGCAGTTCTCAACCGTTCTCGCCACCGAATCCGCCTTCGGAATCACGATGACGTTCTCCTGGCAAACGCACCAGTTAAGGGCAACCTGTGCCTCTGTTTTGCCTGTCTCAGCCGCTATCTGGGACAAAACACTGCCATGGCGGGATCGGCAGAGTCTTCCGGCGTCAAGCGGGGTGTAGGCCATTACGGTTACGTCATTATCCAAGCAGTAGGGAAGCAGCTCTTTTTGTATATTCCTTGATCTAAGGTTGTAGAGCACCTGGTTTGAGACTATCGGATAGTTAGGGAAATAGTGCTGGGCCTCGCGCATCTGCCTCGCGGAAAAATTGCTCACCCCGACGTAGCTCACGCATCCGCGGTCAACCAGCTTCTCAAGCGCTCTCATTGTCCCTTCTATCGGATAGAGGGGATTCGGCCAGTGTATCTGGTAAAGATCTATGCAGTCCGTGCCAAGCTTCTCGAGACTCGCCTCGCAGGATCTAAGTACGCTGTCGTGAGCAAGATTCCTTCCCGAAACCTTTGTCGCTATGATGACCTCGTCCCTGAAGGGACGCACGGCCTCTCCGACTATATCTTCCGTGTAGTACCCCTCGGCGGTGTCTATAAGCGAAGCCCCTAGCTTGATGCCCGCCCTCAGAGGTTCCACTCCCCCCTTGTAGTTCCACGTGCCGAGTCCGATCTCGGGAACGAGAACTTCCGTGTTTCCAAGCTTCTTAAAATTCATCCTGCGCAGTTCTTACACTTTGTGCCGCTAAGTCGCTCGTCCGAGTGGATGAGTTTGCAGACGGCCGGTGCGAAAAGTCCCGCAATCCCCTTATCTCGAAATTCTTTTTCCGTAACCGTCCAGATGAAAGACCTCGTCCGGACTTTTCCTCAACTTCCCGGTAGCGACCCGCCTTTTGTCGAAGTAACCGAACGGAAGCACGGTAAGAACATCGAGCTCTTCCGGCACTCCAAGATACCTTTTAAGCTCTTCCTTCTCTATTCTTCCTATCCAGCAGGACCCGAGTCCGTGGCTCCACGCCACTAAAACCATGTTCTGCGCGGCCCTAGTGCCGTCGATCTGGTGCCACTTGCTTTGCGGATCCACCAAAAGCACCACCGCGAAAGCCACCTGCACAATGAAGCTGCCGCTTGTGCAGTACTTTCCCATTTCCCGGAGCATTGCGCGGTCCTTTATAAGCACGAATTCCCACGGTTGATTGTTGTGGGCACTCGGCGAGAGCCTCCCCGATTCCATGACCTCCATGATGACTTCGTCCGGAACTTCCCCATCGAGGTAACTTCTTACGGAACTAAGCGATCTTACGCACTCGTAAACGTTCATAACCCCTCCACCTGCGAAATTGATTGAAGGTTAGTATACCGGCTTTGACCGTACGGCAGAACAGGGAACGGCACTCCCCAAGAGAGTGTAGCGTCTGCGCCTATGTCCAGACAAGCCTGGATTTCCCCCTGGTCAAGGAAGCAACCTTCTCTTCAAGGCTCGCGGCGACGCCGAGAGGTGCCGTGAAACAGAAGCGGACATCCTCCCCGCACTCAACGCTCGTTATCGTAACGCCCGACTTCTCAAACAGAATCCGTATGGAATTCTCATGCGCGTAGGAAAAAACAAGGTGTCCCGCCCGCACCGGGACATGGTCTTCAAGCTCAAGCTCCCCCAGAGCCGCCTTCAGGGAATCCGTGTATGCCCTCAGAAGCCCGCCGGGACCGAGCTTTATCCCTCCGAAATATCGGGTTACCACGGCCGCTATCTCCCCTATGCCGCTGTGCTCCAGAAGAGTCATCATGGGCCGCCCGGCGGTTCCCGAGACCTCCCCGTCATCCCCGAAACCCATATCCGTTCCCCCCGGGGCGCAGGCCAGAAACGCATAGCAGTTATGGCTCGCCGCGGGGTGAAGAGCCCTTACGCTCCCTATGAAATCTTCGGCCTCACTTCTGGTGCCCGCCCGCCCGACAGTTGCTATGAATCTGCTTTTCTTTATAATCCGCTGCGCCGTCAAAACTCCCGCAGGGACCTGATAGGAAACATCTTCCACGCTATCTGCCTCCGCCCAGAAAAATACCCTATTCTCGGCGGATTATCTTCTGCGGGTTTTTCACTGTATAATGATTTGGGAATTATATCGAAAGGTCACATTTCCTCAAAAATCTTATCCTAAAGAGGCTTATATACTTTCCTAATCCAGATGGGGTGGCAGTTCTGTCCACAATGTAATGCGGTCCATTTGAATATCTTAGGTGCGGTTTTCCTGTTCCGGAAAATCCTCTGCGTATCTTATGGTCTTTTGCATATTCTCGTTTTTAAAAAATCCGAAATTTTCGTTTTCCGTTTCGTAGAACGTTTGTCTTTCTTCCGTCCACTCGGAACAATCAAGGAGAATAAAGTCTCGAGAATTTCCATTACTGAACTTTGAAGCATACTGGCCGATTCCAATCACGGTATTTAGATTCGCAAACCTGTTCCTGATAACCCCGCATGCGACTTCGAGCATTTTTTGGCGAAGTGGACGATAACGGTTCTCGAAATCTCCGGTTTGCGGACATTTTAGCTGTAAAAATACGTACCCCTTATCTTTTTGCTGCGAGCATATGAATTTAACTTTGGGAAGGACAGTATGATCGGTTTCGGGGAAACCGCGTACCTCTTTCCGTATTTCTTCGGATAACAATCGGCGCACAAAACGTGGTTCTCTTGCCATTTCGGATACAAGATGCTGTCCTCTTTCTAAGTCAATATCGTTGAGTAAAGCCCCATCAAGCATATCTTGGCATACTTGCTGTATAAGTTTGTCCCAAAAATAGGAAATCTCATTCGCTTCTTTTCTCCTTTTATATGATTCTGATTTGGCAAAATATTCCCAAAGTCCATCTGCTGCTATGATAGAGGAGTTCGGATTTCCGGGGTTGATACGATATTTGTTCTGACTTTCGTCATAGCTGAGAAAGTAGTGCGCGAGAAGCTCATGTTCTCCGAAATACAGAAGAGACTCGCATGTGCCGATTGTTTTTTCCTTATCGTTTATGAACTCGGTGAAATCGGAGATAGTGTCAAGTTCACGCAGAACAGTTTCAACATTGGAACTGTCTAGAATATGGACGGGATCCTCTTTTTCCAATTCAACGCAGAAAGGTCTCTCTGCGGAGGATTGAGTGTGTTCTCCATAAGAAATGGCGAGGCTTCCGGAATAATCCTTGCCGGAAACCTTTCTCAGGGTTTCTTCCACTCCATGGGCGACGACGAACTTATGAATTCTCGCGTTTTCCGGAACTACGATCGGCAATCTAGTTTCGCGCTTGCTGTCTATGAAAATCGGCTTTCCGGTTCTGATATATCTTTCAGCACCCTTTAAAGTTTTGATTTGCTTATCAATAACTTCTGTTTTCCATCGTTTCCAGGTCACTGATATACCTTTGCTGGCATTATCGAATTTTCTGCTTTCCCTGTCAAAGAAAATAAAGACATGCTCCTCGAACACGACGATCAGGTCGCAAAGTTCTTTTCTGTCGTTTTTATACGGATTTGGGTAGCTCCAGAGTTTTAAAAATGTGTCCTCGCAAAGCTGAGAAAGCAATTTTTCTGTAGGAGTGCTGCCTCCGGATTTATGAATTTTCGTCATTGGATTTTCCTCCTGTTCGATATTTTTCATTGAAGTGCCACTTGCAATAATCTGAGGAACAGAGCCCATCCCAGTTAACCTTGCGGATCTGGTTCTCTACAGACGTAACAGGTTCGGCATGTCGGAATAGTATTCTATATGATACTATAAATTTGACAAATCCTTGTGTATGTTCAATAATAGCCCTAAGGAAACAGAACGGACATGACCAAGCCGAAGCGACGTTACACACAGAAGACATTAAAAATCCTGTTTACCCTGAGCGGAAACCAGTGCGCGTATCCCGGGTGCACGAATCCTGTTGTTGAGCCGGCTACCAGGTATTCCCGTGAGTTGGTAAACGGGCGGATATGTCATATCCATGCGGTCGGAGAGAAGGGTCCGAGGGGAAAGCCGGGATTAACGCAAAAGGAACTGAACTCTCCGGAAAATCTTATTCTGCTTTGTCCGAACCACCATGCGATAGTGGACGGCCAGCATGAATCCTATCCTGCCGAAGAGCTTAGGCGCTGGAAGAGCAACCACGAAGACAAGATGCGGAACCGGGACTCCTCGGGTTTAGGAACTGTTGCTTCAGATTCCTTTTTTCGCATACAGGCTTCGACGAAACTTGTTGATGAAAGAATTGAAGAGGAACTGGAGAAGCTTCGAAAATCACGTTTTTTTGCGGCATTCGACAATATCCGCTCTTCGCAGAAACTTGCGATAAGACTTACGGAAGGAGATCTCTCTTTGGGAAGCGTCTCCGTAAGAAGCCGGGCACTTGCGTGGTGCGCGAGATTCTTATCGCTTACGGAAAAATCAGAAGAGGCGGAAAAGTGTCTGGATCTGGCAAAGAATCTTGAGGACTGTGCGGAAATCACAATTGCAGAAGCTTTTCTCTCCTCGCGTAAGGACGGAAAGGAAAGTGCTCTGAAGATTCTAGCCGACCTCGACCTGCCCAAATGCCGTTCGGCCAGCCTTATGATAGTCGCGAACCATGAAGGCGCGCGGGCCGCTATTGACTGGTTGAAGGCTGCCGGTATTGAAGTGGCGGACTTGGATTCCGATGGCAGATATTTTCTTCTGAACTTGTTGCTTGAACTCGCCGACTGGGAAGCTGCCCGCGGATGTGTTGATGAGTTGACCGACGAGAATGTCCGCGAAGCTCCAGCGCTCTATTACATGATGGCGATGACCTGCCTGCTGAGAGCAGTACCTGAAGAATTCCGAGCCTCGGTGTTCAGGAATCCGCCTTTTCCCGCGAGGGATTTTCCGCTGGCTTCGGATGAAACTTCAATTCGTGAACGCTGGAAAGCTCGGAATTATTTCGTTGAGGCGGGAAATATCGCTTGGGACCTAAACTATTCCGGGGCGGCGAAGATCTGTGAAGAGTATGCACTTTGGCTTGAGCTTGCGGACCCCGACAGGTGTGGTGAGGGAATGCGACGGCTGGAGACTATGCTTCGTGACCCGAAGTGCGCTCTCGGAGTTGTTCACCTTGCCATTGAATTTGGAGTTGATCTGGACCGCCAGAAGATTGAGCGGGAGATCGAAAAACAGACCGCCCTAAGTGGCCAAATTACTTTTGATGCCGCGAGGGCACGACTTGCTCTCATCTTAACGGAGAAGAACCCAGAGGATATTGCCGACCGGATAGAACGCTACGAGGATGAGCTTGAGTGCTTCTCCAGCAGGAGGTCGCTGCGGTTGCTGAGAATCGAGATGCTTTCTCGGGCCGGACTGCCCGAGAGGGCCAGAGAATGTTTAAGCATGTTCAGTCAGCATGAACTTTCGAAGGCCGAGCGCGAAAACATTCAGGAAATGATTTCTGCGGCGGAAAAAGACGATACGGTTGAGTTTGCCAGGGGGCAGTTTGAAGAAACGGGTTTTCTAAAGGACTTGAGAGCACTGGTTCTCGACCTCGAGTCTAGAGGCAGATGGGGAGATCTTTGCAGATATGGGGAAATTCTTTTCGAAAAGACTTCCTCTTTGCCGGATGCGGAACGGTTAGTGAATGCCTTGAGCAGAAAGAACAGGACTGAAAAGCTCGTTGAGTTTATAGAAGCGAACAAGAAACTGATTGACCGGTCTGAAAACCTGCGAAGAGCTTATTGCTGGGCACTGTATCGCGAAGGCGAACTTCTTGAATCCAAATCTATGTTAGAAACGCTGAACCATGATCAGGATGAAGAAAGCTACCGCGTATCGAGGATCAGTCTTTCAGTCTATTTGGGGGATTGGAACGAACTTCCCACCATCATTGCCGATGAGTACTCAAACAGGGACAAAAGAACCGCGCGGGAATTAATGGAGATGGCTGGACTTGCTGTAAGGTTAAAGCTGCCGATTGCGAAAGAACTCGTAACCGCAGGCGCCGAGAAAGGGGAAGACGACATTGCCGTGCTGTCTACTGCCTATTTGCTGGCTTCGGAAAACGGTTGGGAGGATGATCCGAAAGCGGTTTGGTGGCTCCGGAAAGCTGCTTCGCTCTCCGGTGACGATGGTCCGATCCGGTCGGTTTCGTTTAGAGATATGGTCAACCTGAATTCGGAGTGGAATCAGCGGAACCACGAAATCTGGAGGCTGTATTCCTCTGGAGAAATTCCGATATTGCTTGCCGCTCACTGCCTGAACAGATCTGCGGTCGAACTGACGCTTTTTCGTGCTCTAGCCAACCTGTCGGAGGTGGACCCGAGGCGAAGAGGAGTAATTCCGGCGTATAGCGGCAACAGGTCTCCGGCGCACATCGATATCAGCGCAGCAGTTGGATTTGACGCCACGGCGTTGCTCACCCTAGGTTTTCTGGGTCAGGATCTGCTTGAAAAAGCTTTAGACGCTTTCAAAACGGTTTATATTCCCCTTTCAACGCTTGCGTGGCTTTTTGAGGAAAGAGAGAGAGTTGGTTTTCATCAGCCAAGCCAGATAAGAGATGTGCGAAAATTGCGCGATCTGCTCGCTACGCAAAAGATTGAGAAACTTACGCCCAGTACCGTTCCCGAAAGCGACTTGTGCGATCAGATAGGATACGGTTTGGCCGTTCTGATAGCCGAGGCGGAAAAGAAACCATTGCATGACGATAAAGTCCAGCACCTAGTTGTTATGTCATCTCCGGTTTACCGGGTTGCGTCCATGATGGAGGAAGAGGCCGACTTGACGGGGCACGAGCATGTGTTTTGCAGTTGCGGCTCCGTTATCGATAAACTGCGTGAAAAGGGCAGGATTACGGAGAAGACCAGGAGAAAAGCGCGTGACTATATGCGGATTCATGAGAAAGATTGGCCGAACCAGCCGGAAATAGCGGATGGAGCGGTATTGTATCTGGACGACTTGTCCGTAACTCATTTCCTGTATCTCGGAGTGCTTGAAGAACTGCAGGCCGCAGGTTTCAGGCCCGTTGTTTCCCCGGGAACCGTGTCCGAAGCGGACGAGCTGATTTCTTACGAAAATATTTCCGGTGAAGTCGGCAGTATTATAGAGATCATACGTGCTGTACTGAGTTCTCGGATAAAGTCGGGCAGAGTAAGACTGGCCAGACATTTCATAACTGATGAGACGGACGACCCGCTGCTGCGCAGGTACCCGATAGCCGACATATTTTCCTTGGTCGATGACTGCGCCGCAGTCATCGTGGACGACAGGTGCATAAATCAGAATGCCAACATCAGCAGCAAAGGCATCCAGGTTCCAGTATTTACAACGCTGGATGTTATTGATGAACTGGTCTCATCGGATTCAATAACCCAGGAAGACAGGTTTGAGCATAGAGCTCGGCTTCGTCGGGCAGGGTATTTCTTTGTTCCCATAATTCAGCATGAACTTGAGCACCATCTTGCCGCTTCCGCGGTAAAGGAAGGTGAAGTTGTCGAAGTGGCTGAGCTTAAGGCCATCAGGGAAAACATACTTTGTATTCAGATGAGCGGATGGCTTCAGTTTCCCAAAGAGCATTTCTGGGTGGATACGTTCCTGACAGCCTTTGTGCTGACCCTCAATGGCTTATGGAGTGCCGGAAAGGATCTGTCAAATGCGCGGGCACTTTCTGAATGGATTGTTGAATCGGTTGACATGCTGGGCTGGTTTCAGAGTCTTGCCGACAAAAACAAAGACGGCATGAACCCGATCGAGTATGAGGCGCGGGGAGTTAGGATGCTTATGATCTCGACTAGGGTGTCACCGGAAGTTTTGAAGGACTACTGGGCGTGGATTGAAGATCGAATTCTGTCCCGGATAAAGGAACAGCGTCCCGACCTGTATTCCCGTGTTCTCGAACAGTACAAGGAGAATATCCCAAAATTGGTAGAAATGGAACTGGCTGAAAACCCTGAGATCAGGAACGATCCGGAAGCTCTGTCCGGGTTGGCGGATGCGGCGTTGCATCTGGCGCCGCCTATGTTTCGGGAACCCCTTCTTCAGGAATCGGATTTTTGCGAAAAGTATGAACTTAAGACATACCAGACTGCTTCCTTCGGAACGCCCGAGGTTCGGTTTCAACATTCCGGATTGTGCGCCGCCGCCCGGAAAGTTCTTTCGGGCAAGTCCTCTGCACAGGTCACGGACGAGAATGGTCGTAAGTGGGAACTGAAGAACATAAACGGGAAAGGTCAGTTGCCGGAACTCATGCTTTTTCATGAAGACGGGATGTATCCCCTTTCCCTTGGTTTTATTATGCTTTCCTCAAAAAGGAAGAGGTTGCGTTTTTTCGAGGAATTCGCTTCCGCGTTCAATCTGCCGGAAGATGCGCGGGACAGGTGGCGAAGCGTTCTGGAAAAACGCATCCTTGAAGAGAAAGAAATCCAAGCGTTCGAAAACGATTTTATCAATACCCCGGTAGACATAGTTCAATCCATACATAAGATTTCCGCGGGCGGGACAATAGATATTTCCTTTTTAGTTCCGTTCTCTGAGAAATACTTTGAGAGGCTGGTAGGAAGATATGACGGGAGCGCCACGGTAGAAAATTACGCCGCTGCCAGTGTCAGAAACCTTTTTAGAGAACTGTCCGCGTGGCGGCCATACGAAGGTTTCCTGTTAAGCCTTCTTCTGTCGTCGCATTCAGCCCTGACGGATGAAATACAGGTTGAGCATCTGGATCCAGGCGAGCTTACCCGCGCCTTTGACTTCCTGGAAAAACATGGAGACAGGCTCTCGCAACTTGGGGCGATTGAAGTCGGATTGCGGATTGTTCAATCGAGACCAGAAATCGAGGCTGCTCTTGTTAAGCTCGTCAAAAAGATCCGCGATGATGACGTTAACGGAAAATCCAGCGGCTTCAAGCACATCCAGGCACTGTTCTGTCTTGTAGATGGAGAACTTTCAAGAACCCATCTATTGTCTTCGAAACCGCCTTTCTACAGAAGACTAGCGGCATTGTCCCAGGCTGCGTTAATTAATCGTCAGATGGCTAATTCACGTGCCGATATCGATTCGTTCTGTCAGTCGGCACTTGTCATTCGTGCGGGGGAGAGCTATGTGCAATCACTTGTTGATATGCGTCTTGAGCCCCGCTGGGTTCCGAATTTTTGGACTCCAGAGCAAATCAAGGCGACTTTTCTCGGTCGTATTATGGCGGCGGCGGTGAGATACAGGCAGAATATCGAGAATTCCGAACTGTACGGCCTCATTCTGGGAACTGGTACCGAGAGCCTTCAATCTGTAGGAGTTCCTTTTTATTATTACCTGCCGGGGCCGTTAGAGGGAAATACGGAACTGGCAGAAAGCCTGCCCCCGTGGGCGGGTATTGCCATAGAAGAACAGGTAAATTCGGATAGGCTTAGTCCATTATCATTTGGCGCCCTTGTGAATTCAGGACGGAATTTTCTTATCGGCCCGCATCAAACGGAACTGGTTGTAAGAGCTCTCAAGCGTGCCGACTATCGAATTGCCAACCTGCAAGATAGGTCGCAGCTTATCGCTGTACTGGACGGATTGGCGGCAGTTGCGGCAACTGCGAGGAGTCGCAATCTGGCGGACGAATTACGAATCCTTGTGCGTAAATACAGGCATGATGCCCAATATCCCGTGCCGGTCGCGGAGGATGTCAAAATTTGCCTTATGGCCGCCGCAAGTCATACCAACCCGGATGAGTGGAGGGTGTTTGTCAGTGACTGGATGACGGAATTGGCGTTCGGCGAAATGAAAAGAGAAGACGGGGAACTGCTCCGTTTACAGTTGCTGTATCTTTGCCGGATAGTCCCTGAATTACGGGTTTCCTGCGATAAGGCTTGGGCTGCCTTAAAGGCTTATAACGCTCTGCCTGCTGAATTAAAATCCAAGGGGAGTTATGAATGAATTAACCCTGATGCGGAGGAAACCACAATCATCTTAGAAAGATCAGAGGTTTTTATATGTTATTGTCTAATAAAGGTGGTGAGTGAGTTGAAGAGAAACAAATGTCAAAAAAGCGACGCAACAGGCTGTTTGCGAAAATCAGAGGAAATACTAAGAATGTCACGTTTAATGAACTGATAAAACTGTTTGAGATGTTCGACTCCGAGATTGAACCACCCAGGAGAGGTTCTCACTACAAGATTAGATTAAAAGCATACAGGCTGACGTTGCCGAGACCTCATGGGAAGCATGTGGATGAGGTATATGTCAAAAAAGCAATTTCTATGTTTGAAGAAATCATAGAGAATGAGGAGTAAAAAATGCAGAAGAAAGTCAAAGACTTGGATTACTACATGAGCCTGAGGTATGAGACAAGAATACAGAAAAGCGATACCGGATATTTTGCGGAAATACCGGATCTGCCGGGTTGCATGACTTTCTGTGAAGAATTTGATCAGCTCGAAGAGATGATCGAGGACGCTAAAAAGGCATGGTTTGAAATGAGCATTGAAGACAATGTGGAAATCCCCGAACCCAAGGAAGACAAGGACTTCAGCGGAAAATTTCTTCTCAGGTTGCCCAAAAGTCTTCATAGGAAACTCTCGAATCAGGCGGAGAGGGATGGAGTAAGTTTGAACCAGCACATTCTGAATCTGCTTTCAGAGGAATCCTCTGCCCTGGAAACCATGATCAAGATAAGAGACGCAATTACGGATGCGGACGAATCCGAAAAAGTTAAACAATATTTTTCTTCTGGGACTTTTGGAATGGCAATTCCAATTTTTCCTGCCCCTATATGGGATACTTTCGCTTGCGAACTTGATATGGCGGAGTCTTTCCCAGGTTTTATGGATGTGAGGGCAGGTTCTGACACCAATAAAGCGACAATGGATTATTTTGGGCTACCAACTCAACTTGCTCTCGGCGCTGAATTTTCACACCATGAGTCGGATTGGGAAGAAGCTTTGCCTCTTCAATTCGGAAGCCAAGAGACACTTCAAATCTTTTCATCATTAATGAAGGTTGCAGCTCCCGGCATCCGTGCAAAAGCGAAATTGAAAGACAGCGGTTCCGAACGAAAACGAACACATAATCTTTTTCTGTCTTATATGCAAAACAGACTTTTACACACCCTTCAGGACAGATGAAACCGAAAGCATCAGCAAGGTCGACGATCAGATCATAGGTGAGATCGGGCGTTCCCGATTTACTGTTAGAATTTGGGTGACTTCAGAACAATGAAATCCGGCGACCAAAAATTGATAAATCCGCTTCTCCTCAAGCTACACACACAACGAATTAAAGAATTGCTTTCAATATTCCCGATACTCCAAGCAGCCGAAAGCACACAATTCATTTCACTCTGGAAGTATCTTGAAACGCGTCCACAACGATTTTTCTCCACGGACGCCTTCCAAGTGTTCTTGGATAAACTAATCGAGTTGGAAAGGGAACATAAAGATGCTCTATTTCAACTGTTGGATGAACATAATGCTCAGATCAACAACGCTTATAGAAACGTCAACGAAATATGTGCGTTTGATTGGCACGATGAACAAGTACGGGGTAAAAATGACTATGGTCGGCTCATTTTCATCGATCAAGACTTACACCCCGCTTATCTCCGGTTAGTTGAAGCTGCCTTTCGACCCTTGCTGCGAATCGTCGCACATTTTTCCCGATTGGACCGAGGAAAAAGTGTTGAGGATCTAGACTTGTATCAGATTGTTCAAGAACTAGAATCTACAAGCTTTCGGAGCGTGCTACCTCCATATGATCGTTTGATGCGAAACGGAATAGCCCATGGGGGAGTAACTTACTCGGCGGATAGCGTTATTTATGAAGACAAGAAGGGCAATCGGCAAGAACTCGACAGCAATAGCATTATTCGCAAATTCGATGACTTATTGGATGTTTGCAATGGCCTCTTGCTGGCCTTCTCTATATTCATTCTTACTCGGAAAGACTACCGCTACAAGTTGCCGGTAAATTTGTTGATAGAGGAGTTAAGGGCGGAGACAAAAACACCGTATTGGGAAGTTGATGGCTGCTTGCCATCGACGCAAATCAATGGAACTCAGCTAATAATCTACGCCCGTATAAACACTATGGATGAGCAAAAGGTCTATTTCTCTGTTTTTCAAACGGCAATAATGGTCGAGAAGATTGCCCCGGGCTATGATCGCTACTTTTTCTCCCTTCGTTCTGAGAGACATTTACCTGGATTTGCGGCGTTTGACGGTGGCAAACTAGCCGAGCATAGAGTGAATAATAGTCAACTAGAGCAATACAGCGATGTCCTAGAAGACAATCTTTTATTTTTCGTTCCAAAGTTAAGTCTCCCGAGAATATTGAAAAAAATAGAGACTCTGTGGTTGTCCTATAGGATTCATAAACCATCGATAGCTTCTGATATTCGTCAACAACTTGGATGGATTAATATGGACGTCAGGAACACAGAGATACACCGGAATGCTTGGGGAGTCGTTCTTAACGCTGACGTTGTAGTCGCACGAGAAGTTGGCATTGTTGATCAGAAGCTCATTAAGCGGAGTTGCCGTAGAGTGGTAAATAAGGCCCTCAAGGAAGCTAGAGGAAAACTCTCTTTCCTTGACGTGTGTCGGTATTTGCCGCTTGGCTTTTGTAGAATTTCTGTATATCAAAGAGATTACCGGGCCCGTCGGCTTTCAGGTTTCGGTCTGGGAACGAACCTAATTTGCACTGTTCAAGTGCAGCGTATCAGACGTATCAAGTCTCCTGATATAATGGGTGCGACGGTTGAGGTTACGGGTCGTTATAGAATAGCTTGGAATCGGAACTGGTTGGAGGAAGTAGACAGGTGTACAAACGATATGTCTAGTGAGATTGATTTATGCGACTAGTCATGATGATTTAACCTCTCTTTTGTGGTTCGGGGGCAACTCTGTTGCTTGTCCGACTTGATAACCAAATATCTCAATTGAGCGGGATTCACACGGTCAAACGGACCATCTTCTGTTTCGCCATAGTAGAGGATGCAATCGACCCTGTCCCATTGTCTGTTGTCCATAGTTTTGGGATTTGTTGCCTGAGCAATCCGTCAGACCCAGAACAATCTTTTCAGCAATCCTCGCTTTATCGGGGTCGTTCTTAAACATGGTTTTGGGAATTGCATCTAAAAAGTCACATTTTTTCTTATTTGCTCTGACAAATGAGGATTGATAAAATGCAAGGATGGAATTTTGGATGTCAGAGGCGCTTCATTCAAGACCTTGGTGGAGGGATATTCTAATGGGCACTTCTAAAAATTGGTTTACGTCTCAAGATCGCGGATAACTTTCCATTTC
>JAPOYE010000079.1 GCA_026706695.1 Candidatus Dadabacteria bacterium
CTGCCCGTAACTTTTTAATAAAACTGCACCCCGTATCTAGAACGGAATCACCGTGGGATTTATCTAGATAGTGTCTGCCGGAAGAACCCTTAGAAAATCAGCAATATTCTGTTCTATTTCAATGAGTTAGGTCTTTTCTGACAGACACTGTTTAGGCGACCGGCCCATCCATCTTCCAATTCGTTCCGGCGGGAATTACGGATAACGCCCTGGAGGGCGGTAGGCCCGATCAGCGGCGAACCCCGGGAACCGTTATCAATAACCCAAAACGCTGTAGTCGCCGTTCACGATCAGACGAATGGAGACGTAGAGTCCCAGTAGCGCGAAAAGCACCCATGGAGAATTCATCCCCCAGATGTAGATGTACATATCCCATCGGCTGATTCGGGTTTGTCGATTGGCCGAGAAGAAACTGACCCAATAAACTGAGGTCATGTACGTCAACTGCCAGAACAGTATCACTCCGACGATTCCCGCGACGGGAGCGGGCAAGATATCGAAGGTGAAGGCGGCGTAGAGAATCAACGTCGGGATCGGGGTCACGAAGCCGTTGGCAATATCCACGCTGTAACCGTAGGTGCGCCGGTCTGCGTAGGAACCGTCAAACTGGGAATACGTCGCCCAGACATCCGCCCATACCGTCGGCGACAACACCCTCGTTAACGGAACCTTTGTGGTAAGGAATTCGGTGGACGGTTTTCGGCCCGTTTCCCGCCAGCGCTTGCGCCAATATTCGGTGCGCCGCTCGATATAGTCGCGTTTGAGGAACAGGCACACTTCCCAATAGCAGATCACCAGATTAATCGAAAGGAACAGAATCAACAGGGCATGAATAACGTTGAAATCCCCGCGGGTCCAGTAACGTGCCCCAATGCCCGCCAATGTCAGAACCGCGATAACCAGCACCGTGAACAGCACCGCCGAAATTGCCAGCCGGGTCTGGCATGTCCCGGGTTCGGAATGTGCTCGGTCGGTTCGGTTTTGGGGCATGTGTTCTGATCCTCGCAAAAAGTCCGGCGCTACGGCTCGCTGCATTGCACTCTTCGGAGCGTCCCATGTTCCAGACAAACGTGCCATGCTCCGAACGGACACTTTCGATAGGGAAATTATATACAATATAGGGAAGCGGTTCTATTGCATGAGGAAGCTTATGAATAAATAATAATTAGTATTTATGAAGAAACGCCACCTTCTTTCTTGAGGAGGAATAAAGATTAGCGCGATAAATTCCAATCAGCCAATTTGATTCTCAGCTTTCCCCGAGGTGATTAAGAGGTCCGTGGCCCTTTCCTATCTCCAAAGAGTTTCTTATCGCCTTCGTCACAAAGGCTTTCGAATTCTCAAGGGAAACCGGAAGAGACATTCCCTTTGCCAAAAAAGCGCACACGGCCGCCGAAAAGGTGCAGCCGGTTCCGTGGGTGTTCTTCGTTTCGATTCTCTCGCTAACCAGTTCTTCAAATGTCTCCCCGTCGAAAAAAAGATCTACCGCCGGGTGATCTTTTGCGAGATGGCCCCCTTTTACAAGAACCGCCTTCGCTCCAAACGAGAGGATCTTCTCGGCTGCGGTCTTCATATCGCTTATGCCGCCTATGCTAACAGAACTCAGTATTTCTGCCTCGGGTATGTTCGGAGTCACTATGAGCGCCCTTGGGAGAATCTCTTTTTTTAGAAGTCCCGTTGAGTCTTTTAAAAGAGCGGTCCCGCCTTTTGAACTCATCACGGGGTCGACAACGAGCTTTTCAATTCCATAGAGGTCTATTTTTTCCGCCACGGTCTCAATGATTTTTTCATTGGAAAGCATTCCCAGCTTCGCCGCGTCGCAGCCTATGTCGCTCATCACGGCGTCAAACTGCAGTCCCACAAACTGCTCGGGAAGGTCATGAATCGCGCTTACCTCCAGGGTATTCTGGGCGGTAACGGAGGTGAGCACGGAAAGTCCGTACACTCCCAAAGCAGTGAAAGTTTTAAGGTCAGCCTGGATCCCTGCCCCTCCTCCTGAATCGGACCCGGCAACGGTAAGCGCTCTTGGGATTTTTTCCGCCACGTAAGGATTCTACAAATTCACCTGTTTTTTTACAAACCCGGACAAGGGCTTCTCCGCCGGGGGGTCTTTACTGGAATTGAAAACTGTTTTCAGTTGTATATAATTTCCCTTCACGCTAAACGATCGTTTAAGGAGAGAGAGTCATGAGCGAAGATATTTTCAGACCGGATTTGTTTACAACCGACGATGAGGGCAGAGTGAGGCTGATTGCGGGTTACTGCAAGGAATCCGACAACTGGACCTTTCCTAGGTACCTTGCGGACCCAGTGAGTTTTTCAGATGACGTGGAAGAGAGACTTCTCAGCCCAACAGGCGTTCTGCATTCCTTTACAGTCGTGAGAAGGAGCATGCCGGAATTCACGGTGCCCTATGTTCTAGCTCTTGTTGATTTTCCGGAAGGCGTGAGGGTCATGGCGCAGGTTGAAACCGAAGATCCCGATTCTCTTGAGTTCGGAGAGGAGATGGGCGTTACGGTCGGGGTGATAAAGAAAGCGCCAGACGGAACGGATATCAGTTCCTACAAATTTATCCCGGTAAGGGAGAGCTCCTGATCAGCCGATCTCATTGATCGTTTCTTTAAGGGTTTTTTCCACGGTCCCCCTTATTTCCGCGAGCCTTGATTCCGTCTGAGCTTCAAAACGAAGCACCAGGGCTGGCTGGGTGTTGGATGCCCGGAGAAGGCCCCATCCGTCCGGATACTCAACCCTGACTCCATCTATGTCGATCACTTCATTTTGCTCCCCGAGTTTTTTCTTTACCGCTTCCGTTACCTGAAACTTGATTTCATCGGGACAATCTACTCTTATCTCCGGGGTTGCGAAGGTTTTAGGTAGCCCTGTAAGCAGTTCCGAGGCCTTCTTTCCTGTTTTTGAGAGGATTTCAAGAAACCGAAGTCCTGCGTAAAGAGCGTCGTCGTATCCGAAAAACCTGTTTTTAAAGAAGATGTGGCCGCTCATCTCTCCACCGAGTTCGGCGCCTTCCTTTTTCATCTTGTCCTTGATTACCGAGTGGCCGGTTTTCCACATGATGGGATTCCCGCCGGCTTCCCGTATCTTGGAGAAAAGGTTTCCCGAACACTTAACGTCCCCTATTATGGTCGCTCCCGGGTTCGTTTCGAGAAGGTCGAGCGAATAGACAAGGAGCAGCATGTCTCCGCTCATTGAGTTTCCCCGCTCATCGACGATTCCTATCCTGTCTGCGTCCCCGTCAAACGCCAAGCCCACATCGAGGCCGACTTCCACGATCTTTTTCTTTATGTCGGAGAGATTCTCCTCGACCGTGGGATCGGGGTGGTGGTTCGGAAAATCCCCGTCAGGGTCCATGTATAGCTCATGAACTTCGCAGCCGAATCTCCTGAGTATCTGCGGGCAGGTCACTCCTGCGGTTCCGTTGCCGCCGTCGGCCGCGACTTTTATCCCCGGTTCTATATGAAGATTCTGCTCGAAAAACTCAAGATAGCTCTCAATTATGTCTGTCTGTTTCTTTCCGCCCCTCCCCGTTTTGAACCTTCCCTCTTCGACCGATTTTCTTATTTTCTGTATGCCTTCGCCGAAAAGGGAGTTCTGGCCGACGCACATTTTAAGCCCGTTGTACTCGGAGGGATTGTGGCTGGCGGTCACCATCACCCCGCCATCAACGCCTGAGGTGAAGGTGGAGAAATAAACCATCGGGGTCGTTACCATTCCTATGTCGACCACACTAACGCCGGTTGAGGTTATTCCTTCGCAGAGTGCGTCCCGGAAAGCCGGGGAAGACTTCCTGCAGTCGTATCCAACGGAAACCTCCGATCCCCCGTCCTCGGCCACCATGGTTCCGTAGGCTTTTCCGATTCTCTCGACGACCTCTTCTGTGATGCTCTCTCCCGCTATGCCCCTTATGTCGTATTCTCTGAATATAGCTTTGTCAGGAATCAACGTTAACGTGCTCCTTTATTTTTTAAGCCCTTAATTATAATGTCCCCGGGGATTTATAAAAGGCGTTCTTCTTGACTTTAGTTTTTCGAGTCTTATCATTTCCTTCCATGGTTTCACCCCCCTACGAACAGTTCCTAGAGAACCTCGAACACGGGAATCTCGTACCCGTGTGGGAGGAAGTTCTGGCCGATTACGACACTCCGGTTTCGGTTTTCAGGAAGATAGACTCGCCCGGTTACTCCTTTCTGTTCGAAAGCGTGGAGGGTGGAGACAAGTGGGCGCGCTACAGCTTTCTGGGCACGGAACCCTCGGTGGTATTCCGCTCGAAGGGCCAAATCATCGAGATAATGTACTCGGACGGGGAAACCGAAACGTTCACGGGCGACCCGATTCTGGCGTTGCGGGACCTGCTTTCACGATACAGGCCGGTTTCTTCGAAGGAGCTTCCGAGATTTCACGGTGGGGCGGTCGGTTACTTCGGTTACGACATAATCAGATTTATAGAGGATATTCCCGACACCTCTCCTGATGAGCTAAAGGTCTGGGACTCCGTTTACATGGTAATGGATACCGTTTTGGCATTTGATAACGTTACGAGCAAGATAAAGATCATCTCAAATGCCTATGTTCCCGACGTTAAAAATGCGAGGGAGGAGTACGAAAAGTCCCTTGCGAAAATAGCCGAGCTTAAAAGCAAGCTTAGAAATTCGCTTAGCGAAAAGTTTACCAACGGTATTCCTCAAGATGTTGGCGAGGAAGAATTCAAGATCGAATCCAATTTCGAACCCGCACACTTCAAAGATGCGGTTCTCAGGACCAAGGAGTACATAAAATCAGGGGACATAATACAGGCAGTGATCTCCCAGAGATGGACGACGGACCTGAGGGTCGATCCTTTCGATCTCTACAGGGCGCTCAGGATACTAAACCCTTCTCCGTACATGTTTTTTCTGAGGATGGGTGATGAGATACTCACCGGATCTTCTCCGGAGGTGATGGTGAGGGTCGAGGGGGAAAGAATCTCTAGCCGTCCGATAGCCGGAACGCGGCCGAGAGGAAAAACCGTCTCCGAGGACGAAGGCCTCGCGACCGAACTCATTGCGGATCCCAAGGAGAGGGCCGAGCACATAATGCTCGTTGATCTCGCGAGAAACGATCTGGGAAGAGTTTCCAACACGGGCTCGGTCAAAGTGGACGATTTCATGATCGTGGAGAGATATTCCCACGTGATGCATATAGTTTCGAACGTGACGGCCCTGATTGCCGAGGGAGCGGATGCCTTTGACGTCATAAAGGCGACTTTTCCCGCAGGCACTCTTTCCGGAGCGCCGAAGGTAAGGGCAATGGAGATAATCGAGGAAACCGAGCCGACGACTAGAGGGGCATACGGGGGATGCGTCTGCTACTTCAGTTTTTCGGGCAACATGGACAGTTGCATAACCATAA
>JAPOYE010000080.1 GCA_026706695.1 Candidatus Dadabacteria bacterium
CCCATGAAGTGTTCGGAAAAGTCCCCTCGGGAAGAATCCTCACGAAGGGCGAGTTCTCGTAGAATTGTCCCAGGGCGTCCAGCAGTTCCCGGGTCTTATGGCTTCCCGAGAGGTTTACGTATATTGTCGAGAGTATCCCCCTGTTTATCGGTACGAGATGCGGGGTGAAGGCGACTTCCACCTTGCTGCCTAGAAAATCCGAGAGTCCCTGTTCTATTTCAGGGGCATGGCGGTGCTCGCCTACCTTGTAGGCTTTCATTGCTTCGGAGACCTCGCAGAAATGAAGATCAAGCGAAGGGTTCCTTCCCGCTCCCGAAGCTCCGGATTTGGAATCAATTATGATTCCCTCTGTCTCCACCATGCCGTTTTCAAGAAGCGGCGCGAGTGGAAGGATCGAAGAGGTGGGATAGCATCCGGGGTTTGCCACCAGTTTTGTCTCCGATATCCGTTCCGCATGCAGTTCGGGGATTCCGCAGACGGCGTTTTCGAGAAGATGGGCGCACGGATGATCCCCGTACCAGTCCCTGTAGGTCCCTTCCCTGAGGCGGAAATCCGCCCCGAGATCAATTATCCTTACGTCCCTTCCGTAAATTTCTTCTATGAGCTCGGCCGATGCTCCGTGCGGAAGCGCGGCGAATACCACGTCGGTATCGTCCGGAATGAGCGAGGGATCCGAACTGCTGAGATCGAGATCGGTTATTTCTCCAAGGTGCGGAAATACCTCGGCCAGGGCACGACCTGCGTGCCTCGCCGCTGTTAAATGCGAAATGCTGGCCCGGGGATGTCCCCTGAGGAGCCTTATGAGCTCCGCTCCCGTGTAGCCGCTTGCTCCCAGAATACATACGTTAAGATTTTCCATCACGGTGAAACGATACTACGGGAATCAGAAAAACTCAATCCGCGCCCCGGCAATTCAGAGATTTGTCCTGGGGGTGGGATGAGCGACCTTAAATTCTCGATGTCCGTTCCGGAATTTCCAGGGGTTTTCGGGGAATTAGGCGGCGTTTTATTATCCGGTACAATTACCAGAGGCGTTTTGAGGCTGTGGTTTACCGCAGACCGGGTGGAAACTTCAAAGACATACGCTTGATCAAGTTCCCGTACGCTCGGGATCATAGTTGGGCACACACCAGGAATTGTCGACCGATTCTCTATGCACATCGCCGATTTTTCAGTAAGAAACTCCTTTTTCGTGAACCTGCTGATGGGAGCCATATTACTTATAGGGCTTCTGTTTTCATTCTCCCTTCCCCTTGAACTGTTCCCATCGGTAAAACTCGAAATGGTGACGGTGACCACATCTTTTCCGGGTTCTTCCGCCGAAGACGTCGAGAATCTTGTAAGCGTTCCCATTGAGCAGCAGATAAAGAACGTCTCCGGCGTCAAGATCGTAAAATCCGTTTCTTCCGAAGGGTTCTCGCGCGTTACGGCTGAGGTTTACCCGGGTGAAGACACCAGAAGGATCGCCTGGGAGATTGATTCCAAGATCAACCTGATAGCAGACGATCTTCCCGAGGACACAGAAGAACCCGTAACAGAAGAGCAAAAGGCGAGTTTTCCGCTGGTGAGCGTTTCGGTTTCAGGGGACATGCCAAGAGATATTCTCTATAGCAGTGCCAGAAGACTGCGGGATGAGCTTGCGCTTTTAGACGGCATTGACAACGTGACTTCCGTCGGACTGCCTGACCCGGCAATATGGGTGTATCTGGATTACCCGAAGATGGTGCAGTTTGAACTGGGGATTAAGGAGATTTCAGATGCCGTCAACACTAGAAATCTGGATATCCCCGGGGCGAATTTTACTGGGAACAGTACTGATTTTCTGCTTAGAACCGAGGGGAAGATAAGATCTGTGGAGGATCTTCTAGATATTCCGGTTGCTAGGAGCGTTGAGGGTAAACATGTTCTGCTCCGCGATGTGTCGACGGTCGCTCTCGGAGAACAGCGAGAGGACCTGAGATCGAGGATAAACGGCCGTCCTGCGATTACCTTCTGGGTGGAGAAGCAGAAAGACGTTGATATCCTCGATACCGTCGACCGCATAAGGGAGCTTACCGAAAGGTACGAAAGCGAGCTCCCCGAAGAGGTGGAAATAACCCTGGCGTTTGACAGGTCACACTGGGTGAAAAGTCGTCTTCGGACCATGCTTAAAAGCGGGGGTCTGGGGTTTGTTCTGGTAGTAATCCTTCTCACTCTTTTTCTTGATCGCAAGGCGGCCTTTATAGCCGCCCTGGGGATTCCTGTTTCCTTCTTGGGGGCCGCGATATTAATGAAGATGACCGGCACAACGCTCAATGTCCTTTCCATGTTCGGTCTTATAATGATGCTGGGTATGGTGGTGGATGACGCCATAATCGTTGTTGAGAACGTCCAGAGATATATATCAAGGGGAATGGAGCCGCTGAGGGCGGCGGTGGTGGGGACAAAAGAGGTTGCCTGGCCAGTGGTCGCGACTGTGCTTACCAATATTGCAGCGTTTACCCCCCTTCTTCTTGCCACGGGGTTAATCGGACAGTTTCTTTCCGTAATTCCCAAAGTTGCTATCTTCGCTCTCTGTTTCTCCCTTTTCGAAGCCTTGCTGATCATGCCGTCTCACTGCGCCGACTGGCTTCCGGCAAACGGCACAACGAGATCTCCTCGCGGAAACGCGCCGCTTCTGCGCGTAAGAGGTCTGTATCTGCGGGGACTTCTGTTTGCGCTTAGAAACCGCTATGCGGTAATAGGATGTTTCACGGTTATCTTTGCCGTTTCGGTCTTTATGTTTGTCCGGATTCCCAACGTGATGTTCTACCTTCATGATATCGAGGAGATAATGGTAAGGGTTGAGAATCCACCCTCATCCAGTCTGGAGCATACAACCGCTTCGGTAGCCCAGGTGGAGGAAGCCGTGCGCCACAGCATCCCTGCTCATGTTCTTAAGAACACGTTGTCCATGGTTGGACTCGATATGTCGGACCCTGACAATATGTTTTCCAAGGGAGACCACGTAGCCTCGGTTCTGGTTGAATACGAGGATTACTCCGCCAGAAGAGAAAACGCGGTCGAACTCTCTGAGATTGCGGAAAGCAGGGCAAGGGAAACGGTTACCGGAGCCAAACAGGTTGATTTCCTCATGACGGTAGGTCCTCCTACCGGGAAACCGGTGGACGTCAAAATAAGCGGGGATGACATACCGGTGCTGATGGAAATAGCTTCCCGGGTCCGGGAGTATCTGAGCAGTCAGCCGGGGGTGAGTGCCGCGACCAGCAATCTTGTTTACGGAAAGTCCGAGGCGAGAGTTGAGATAGACGAGAGAAAAGCCGGGGTGTTCGGTATTGACAAGTGGAACGTGTCGCGGGAAATCAAGGCTCTCGGAGACGGTCTCACAGTTGCGAAGACCAGAGTGGGCGAGGAAGAGGCTGAGATAAATCTGCGATACGGAAGAGGCGAGTCCAGTGTTTTCTCGGTGAAATCGCACCAAGTCCCAACTCCTCTCGGAAGGCGGGTTCCTATCGGCACCGTGGCGGAGATAACGGAGTCCAAGACGCCGCTTGAGATAAGGAGGGAGAAGCTTCGAAGAACGGTAACCGTAACAGCCGAAGTGGACAACCAGACGACTACTTCAAGGGAGGTAAACGCGAATCTTTCCCGTCACCTCGACGGTCTTCTGGAGAACTACCCGGGCTACTCGTTTCGGTTCGCAGGGGAGGAGGAGCAGTATACTCAGGCTATAAGCGACATAAAAAAGGCGTCGCTTTTGGCTTTACTTCTCATTTATCTCATTCTCGCAAGCATACTGCGTTCCACCTTTCAGCCCCTTATAATAATGAGTGTGCTGCCTTTTTGCATTACGGGAGTGATCATAGCGATTCTGCTGCGCGGCGAACCCATGACGCTTCCCGCCATAATAGGAATGGTTGCACTTCTGGGAATAGTGGTGAACGACAGCTTGCTGCTGATGAATTTTATCAACCGAAGGGCGAAAAAGATGCCGAGCAAGGTGGTAGCGATAGTATTTTCCGCTAGGTATCGTTTCCGCCCTATAGTCCTCACCACGCTTACGACCTTCTCGGGACTTTTCTCCCTGATGTTTGCTTACAAGGGCCAGGCGGGCATTCTCGCTCCGATGGCGGCTTCCCTGGGATTCGGACTTGTTTTCTCGACTTTCGTCATACTTTACCTTGTGCCCTGTCTTTATCTGGTTCTTGACGATATTGGCAAGCGGTTGCGGTATTTCACTCATCTGAGGACCTTGGGGCTGGGTGAAAGGGATTCCCTGCAAATTAGTTAATGACTAAGTGCCCTGTACAACTACAAAAGTCCTTCTGGGGGGCTAAGCGACTGAAGACCGGGCGGAAGAGACCGATTAAAAACCGTTATGCTCGGTAGTTTGTGTATACGCTAGGGTGATTCAGTCACGCGACGAAATACGGTATTCTTTTCAAATTGACTTCTCTATTGACTAACAGCAGGCAAGTGTATAGTTTTTGCGAAGTTCAAAGTCAAGTTTCGGAGGTTTTGCGATGTCCATCAAGGTTGGAATAAACGGGTTTGGAAGAATAGGAAGACACGTACTCAGAATCGGTCTTGGCAGAGAAGACCTTGAGTTCGTGGGCATAAACGATATTACGGACACCGAGACTCTGGCCTATCTTTTCAAGTACGATTCGGTATTCGGCCGCTATCCGGGAGAGGTCGAGTGCAACGGCGAGGGAATAACCGTAGATGGAAAGTTCATAAAGGTGTTTTCGGAGAGAAACCCTGCGAATATTCCCTGGGCCGAAACTGGAGCACAGGTTGTAGCGGAGGCAAGCGGCATTTTCAGAACCCGCGAGGCCGCCGCGGCGCACATGGGCGAGACCGTGAGAAAGGTGATAATTACCGCGCCGGCAAGCGGCAAGGTGGATTTCACTACGGTAATGGGCATAAACGATGACGACTACGAGCCCGAAGGTCACGATGTGATTTCAAATGCGTCCTGCACGACCAACTGCTTCGGTCTGCTGGTCAAAGTTCTCCACGAAAATTTCTCGATCAGGCGTGGGGAGATGACCACGATACATTCCTATACGAACGATCAGAGGATACTCGACACTCCGCATAAGGATAAAAGAAGGGCAAGAGCGGCTGCACTCTCCATTATTCCTACCAGCACGGGGGCCGCAAACGCCATACAGCTTGTCTTTCCGGAGCTTAAGGGGAAACTCTCCGCGGTCGCCGTACGGGTGCCCACGCCCAACGTGTCGCTTGTGGATTTTACCTGCGAAGTGGAAAAAGGAACTTCCGCAGATGATGTGAATTCCAAATTCAAGGAAGCGGCCGAAGGAACGCTTAGCGGTTACCTTGCTTACGTCGAGGACGAAATCGTTTCTTCCGATCTTGTGGGAGATACCCATTCCTGCTCTTTTGACTCAATGCTGACTTCAGTGGTGGAGGACAATCTGGTCAAGGTTGTCGCCTGGTACGACAACGAGTACGGATACACCTCAAGAGTAGTTGATCTTATAGAACTCGTGGGGGAAACGCTTTGAAGAAAAAGCTTCTTGTGACCGACCTTCCCTGTTCGGAGTACGAGGGGAAAAGAGTTTTTGTAAGGGTTGATTTCAATGTTCCCGTAAACGGCGGAAAAATAACTGAAGATTACAGGATAAGACGTACTATCCCCACGATTGATTACCTTACAAGATGCGGGGCTAGGGTAATACTTGCTTCCCACATGGGAAGGCCGAAAGGACGCAGGATAGAAAATCTTTCAATGGCTCCGGTGGCGGAAAGGCTTAACGAGTTTCTGGGGGTCAAGGTCCGTTTTCCGGGCGCGGTTGTCGGCAGAAAGGTTGAGAACGCCTCCAAGAAACTCAAAAACGGCGAGGTAATGCTCCTTGAGAATCTCAGGTATCACAATGAAGAAGCGGAAAACGATGCGGATTTCTCGCGGAAACTGGCCTCTTTGGCCGATATTTACGTGAACGAAGCTTTCGGCACCTCGCACAGGGCCCACGCCTCCACCTACGGAATGACCGCTCACTTCGAGAAAAAGCTCGCGGGTCTTATGGTGGGAAACGAAATAAAGTTTCTGAGCCGTCTGATAAAGAGACCAAAAAAACCCTACTTAGTCATTGTCGGGGGCATGAAGATAAAGGACAAGATAGGGGCACTCAAGAACATAATAAAGAAGGCGGACAGGGTTCTTGTGGGCGGTGGGGTGGCTTATACTTTTCTTGCGGCGCGCGGGGTTAGCGTCGGGAAATGTTCCGTGGAGAAAGAGATGATTTGCTGGGCCCGGGAAGCCCTTGAAACCTACAAGGAAAAAATCCTTCTGCCCGTTGATCACGTGATGGCGGAGGCCGCCGGCGACAG
>JAPOYE010000081.1 GCA_026706695.1 Candidatus Dadabacteria bacterium
AATTGCGGCAAGTTTGCCCCAAAAACAGACGTAAATCGGTCTCTTCTCGCACTTTATCTGTTCTGTTCACCATGGAAGTGGTAAGATTCTTCAGGAAGCCGCTTGAATCAATAATTTTGCAAGAGGCTCTATAGCATGTTCAACCCGAGTAACGCTGGAACCTTGTTTGCCATGATCTTGCTTCTTTCAAATGGCCGGGACTACGGTCTAGGTCTATCTTGCCATTCTGAACAAGCTGCCAACTGCACGGCGTGCTGTTTCTGTTCATCTCGCCTTTCCTTCCCAACTATATTTTCGTCTATATTCAGAAAGATGTCAGTATGGTAAGCATTATCGGCAGTCGGTGTAGCTTCAACTGTTCTTCCGTTGGTTGAAGCGGAGAGCACAGTGATTATAGCCCAACCGTAAAATTTTTTGCTTGGGATCCTGTCTCTCGCCCGGTCTTCGGCTAATGAAGCCATTTCCGAAACAAGCGCTCTATCCATTCTGTCAACGGATATGGATTCCGCGTCGTGACTTTCCAAAAAAACATCCCTGGGAATTTGACCACTGCTCTGAGCCCTTTTCGACAATCTTCTGGAAAAGATGCTTCTGCCAAGCCGCTCATTGTCAGTAAGGTCGGGAAGTCGGCACATTCTGATTCCCTTACGATTCATTCAATAATTGCAGCTGCTCTCTCACAAATCCGTCGGGAAGTTCAGAGGAATCTTGGTATCGAGCACGCCGATTTTTCCCGTTTATGTAAGAGAAACAGGCTCCTTGCCCATTGTTGTCGAGTTCAATTGCAACTATTGAAGGTTCTACAGGTGATTTAAACTGAATAACAATCTCTCCTTCTTCAGTTGGGTAGATAATGGGTGCCAGACTCTGGTTCTTCAATTTTTTAATAATTATCTTGGCCTGTTGTTTAGTATTGGAACTGATTTCTGGCAATCTTTCTTCAGCTACTTCTGCGTCCAGTTCCTCCAACTGTTTTAACGCATCAGCATACCACTCTGCATACGAATCTTGTGCAGATAGGTTTTGATTCTGCGGATATCCTGTCTCTCTAGTGACTGTAAATCCAGTCTTATATGGACTGCTGCCAAAAGAAACCTCTCGTTCTTGAGCAGGAATTTTTTGGAAACCGGACAGATTCTCTGTGTTTGCGTGAGAAAGAAGCCGGCCACTTATGCCGTATTGCAACTCCGGCAAAAGGTAGGTGGTATTTGTCCCCATATTTACGGTTTGGTTCATTGATTGTCCCTGTATTCTATTCCCGTCGATTGGTCCGCAAGCCTATAGAGTTTTTCCAGCAGTTGTTTCTGACCGGAGAAATTCATGTTCTGTGCAGAAAACAAGTGTATCTGTGTGTTGATGAACAGGCCATCTTCGATTGCTTGCGATACTTCCAGCAATCGGCGAAGCGTCCAGGTGTTGTTTTTATCCGAGAGCGTCAGATGAAAAGATGGTTGGTACTTGGTTTCCTGTTCTGAATTCATAACATCGACAACTTTTTTATGTGTGAACTGAGACAGGTAGTAATCAGCGGAGTGCCCGCTTACAACCTCCACATGCCTGTTGGATGTATGTGACAGCAGTACCTGTTCATGATTGCTGAAATCTGTTGAACACCATTCCATTGATCTACGGAGAACTTCATCAACAGTTGGAATGTCTTTTCTGGTTATTCGAGCAAAACTTAGCCGCAGGAAGTCTGGACTCAAAACAATCCTGCACGCTCCAGCGAACAGCTGGCATGAACACTGGACCTCTCCTAAAGAATCGGATTTTGTCATCCTGAAGTCTGATGGTCGGATTCTCAGCCAATTGTCAAATTTATCAACTATTCCGGCGATAAATTTTGATTGCGCTACGGACCAATCCGTAATAAACGGACTTAAAGTCAAACTGACTTCAATCTCTTCTTCATAAGGGTGTGTGCACAGAATGTTCACGTATAACAGCCTCCGCTATAAATATAAATCTGATTTTCATACATGCAAGCAGCGGGAAGAATGCTTTGAAAAAGATCACTACAGGAAAAGCTGACGATGTCGAGGCGATAGACGGGATACTGAGAGAAACAAGGCGATTAGTTTGCAGAAATACAATTATGTATTGGGAATTGGACTAAGAATTTTCTTTTCAGGCAACAGAATACTTGGGAATTAACCCTTTCTTTTCAGCGCGTCCCCGGCAGGATTCGAACCTGCGGCCTCAGGATTAGGAATCCTGCGCTCTATCCAACTGAGCTACGGGGACACAGAAGGGAAAATGAGTCTACCCGCTTGGGTTGCCGCTTCAAGGGGAAGTGAGTTTTATCTCGAAAACCTCAGACCAGTTCTTTCCGGTAATAAGGAAGGTGCGGGAAGAGGGTTTCCAGGCGATTCCGTTAAGCACTCCGGCCTCGTTCGAAAGACTGAGCCTTTCCCTGAGTTGCCCCAGGTTTATCCGCCTCTTCACGATTCCGCTTTCGGGGTCTACGACCACTATGTCGTCCGAGTGCCATATGTTGCAGTAGATTCTTCCCTCCGCGTATTCGAGCTCGTTAAGCCTGGCAACTGCCGCCCCGTTTTCCTTTACTCTTAAGACTTTCGTTACCTCGAAGCTCTCTGGGGAGAGAAAATACAGTTTTTCGGTTCCGTCGCTCATTATGAGCTGCGTTCCGTCGTCGGTAAGCCCCCAGCCTTCCGTGGAATAGGTAAATGTCCCCCTGCGTTTCAGGTCTTCCTTGCCGTATATGAAGCCTTGACCGGACTTCCATGTGAGCTGGTATACGCTATCGCCTATTATGGCAAGACCTTCGCCGAAAAACTCACGGGGAAGATCTGTTCTGGCAAGTACTTTTCCCGTAGCCGGATTCGTTTTCCTAAGAGACGACTTTCTGTATAACCCCGTGCTTTCATAAAGAAACCCGTCTCTGTAAACAAGACCCTGAGTGAAGGCGGCCGGATCGTGAGGGAAAGAGTTAAGCACAGTAAGGGCGTCTTGAGGTTTTAAGATCTGTTTTTTCCGACCCTCCGTTTCAGCACGAGCGGGCGGGTGGTCAGAAGCAGGAGCTTTGTCAGAATTCCTTCCTGGATTCAGCGTTTCGGAACAAGAGAAGAAAAGAAAGAGAGAGAGGAAAACCAGAAGGCTCGGAACAAGGTTTTCTCTTATGCCCCGGGGGTTTCGCATGGGGTTTATTGTAAGCCATAAGCGGTTCTTTTCGAAACCAGTCATATTTGCTTGACAGCGGTTTTGTTTTCGCTAGAATTAAAAATGAATTTAGACAAGACTAAAATATTTTTTTGCCTGTTTGAATTTTAAGCGTTTTTACTTGGATAAAGAGAAAAAAGATGCTTTCGCAATCAATAGAGGATTACCTTAAGGCCATTTACGAGATTGAGACTTCCGAGGGGAAGGTTTCGACCAGCGCACTTTCGGAAAAACTGGGCGTGTCTCCGGCTTCGGTTACGAGCATGATGAAAAAGCTCTCGGAGAAAAAGCTTATAACCCACAAGCGCTACCAAGGGGTGAAGCTTACTCCCGCTGGCAGGAAAATAGCTCTTGAGATAATCAGACATCACCGGCTTATCGAGCTTTACCTGAAGGAGGCGCTAGGCGTTCCTTGGGACCAGGTGCACCAGGAAGCCGAGAAATGGGAACACGTGCTCTCAGAGGATCTTGAAGACAGGATCGACAAGTTTCTCGGTTATCCGGTCACCGACCCGCACGGCTCACCGATCCCGCGCCGAGACGGCACCATGATCGTGAGGGAGTGCGACGCTCTTGTGGATGTGGAGCCTGACACCTTGGTGAGAGTGGTTGAAGTGAGCGATCATGACCCGGAACTGCTTCGTTACTTGGGCGGGATAGGGCTTTACCCCGAAACCGAGATGACGGTTGTTTCGAAGCAGCCTTTTAAGGGTCCCATAATCGTCGAGCTGACCGGGAAGGAATATCCCATAGGGCGAAACGCTGCCAAGTACATACTGGTTGAGAAAGCGAACAACTGAGAGAGGAAAAAATGAAAATGATAGCGGGCATAAGGTTTTTTATGCTTTCTGCGTTGCTGGTGCTCTGTGTGGCCTGCGCTGAAAGCAGCGGAAGCGTAAAAAGAGAAGGCACGATAAAAGTGGTTACGACCACCGCTATGATCGGGGATCTGGTCAAGAACGTCGCCGGGGAAAAAGCGGAGGTCATCTCCCTCATGGGAACCGGGGTTGACCCGCATCTTTACAAAGCGAGCGCCGGGGACGTGGAAAAGCTTGCCGGAGCCGACATGATTTTTTATAACGGTCTTCACCTCGAGGGAAAGATTACGGATGTTCTTGCGCAGATGAAAAAAAGCGGGATATTCACCGTAGGGGTTGCGGAGGGAATCGACAAGTCCCTGCTTCTTTCTCCCGAGGAATACGAAGGATACTACGATCCGCATATCTGGTTTGACGTCGCTCTGTGGAAAAAAGCGGCCAAGGTGGTCAAGGAGGCTTTCTCACTCTACGATCCGGAAAACGCCGTTATCTACAAGCAGAACGCCGAATCCTATCTCAAAGAACTGAATCTTCTGCAGTCTTACATACAGAAGAAGGTAGCCTTGTTGCGCCACGAAAGAAAAGTCCTTATAACGGCCCACGATGCATTTAATTATTTCGGAAGAGGTTACGGATTTGAGGTAATGGGGCTTCAGGGAATAAGTACCGATTCTGAAGCGAGCGTTGCGGATATACAAAATCTCTCAAGGGTAATTGCCGAGCGAAAAATTCCGGCAGTTTTCGTTGAAACCTCCATCTCTCCCAGATACATGCGTGCCCTTCGGGCCTCGGTCAAGGCAAGAGGTTTTGATGTCCGGATAGGCGGCAGTCTTTACTCGGACTCGATGGGCAGCCCGGGAACAGAAGAGGGTAGCTACATAGGGATGTTCAGAAGCAACGTGGATACTATCGTGGAATCGCTCAGTCGCAGTATCGAGGTTGCCGATTCCAAAGCCGAAGCCGCCGGAGATGGGTAATGAGCAGCGGAGAGGAGAATCCGGCCGTTCCGGCAGTCCGTGTGACGGACCTTACCGTCGCTTACGGCGACAAGACCGTTCTCTGGGATATAGACCTTGAGATTCCAAGCGGGTCGATAGTCGCCGTTGTGGGACCGAACGGCGCCGGCAAGACAACCCTGATAAAATCTATCCAAGGACTTGTTCCGCGCGTTGCGGGAGTCGTCTCCATCCACGGTAAACCTTACGAAAAACAGAGAAAGGAAGTGAGTTACGTTCCCCAGAGAGGTTCTGTAGACTGGGATTTTCCCACTTCCGTAGTGGATACGGTGAAAATGGGCAGTTACGGAGACCTGGGATGGATAAGACGTCCCGGAAGAAAGGAGCATGAAAAGGCGCTCAGCGCCCTTGAGAAAGTCGATATGCTTGAGTTTGCCCAGAGGCAGATAAGCCAGCTCTCCGGAGGGCAGCAGCAGAGAGTTTTCCTCGCAAGAGCCCTTGTTCAGAGCGCATCGGTTTACCTTCTGGATGAGCCTTTCCAAGGGGTTGATGCTACGACCGAGAAAGCGATAGTCAGGATACTGAAGGAACTTGCCGCCGGGGGAAAAACTGTGCTTGCGGTTCATCACGATCTTAACACCGTTTCCGAGTACTACCAGCGGATCGCCATTCTGAATGTGGGACTTGTGGCCTCGGGGAGGGTGGATGAGGTCTTTAATTCTGAGAATCTCATGAAGGCTTACGGAGGCAAGACCTCCTTTTTCCCCGAAAGAAAATCGGCCAAAAGGGCAGTGTGATGCTTGAATTTGCGGTTGAGCTTTTCTCTGACTATACGGCCAGGACCATTCTCTTGGGAGCGGCTTCCCTTGGGGTTGTAAGCGGCGTGGTCGGCTCTTACGCGGTGCTTAGAAAGCAAAGCCTCGTGGGCGACGTCATGTCGCACGCGGCCCTTCCCGGAATAGTGCTTGCCTTCCTCATAATGGGAGTCAAGGAACAGCTGCCGATCTTTATCGGGGCCGCGCTCTCCGCCGTCCTGGCGGTTTTTCTGATCAACCTAGTTACGAGCAACTCGAGGATAAAAACCGACAGCGCTATGGGGATGGCGCTTTCTGTCTTTTTCGGGCTTGGCCTTGTTCTTCTTACCTACGCGCAGAAAATGCCGGACGCCAACCAGGCGGGGCTTGATAAGTTTCTTTTCGGTCAGGCGGAGGCGCTTGTCGAAAAAGACGTCCTTGTTATAGGTGTTACGGGGCTTTTCGCCCTTTTGGTTGTGGGACTTTTCTGGAAAGAGTTCAAACTTCTTTGCTTCGATCCGGATTTCGGGGGAACTATGAGCTTTTCCATTAAGTCTCTGGACCTGCTCGTTACGGCCGTCATAGTTTCGGCAATAGTAATCGGGCTGCAGACAGTAGGGGTCGTGCTTATGAGCTCAATGCTCATTGCCCCCGCGGTTGCGGCCAGACAGTGGACCGGCGGTATGGGCTCGATGGTGATTCTTGCGGCCTCAATAGCGGCCGTCTCCGGCGTAACCGGTGTTGCGCTAAGTGCCGGGCTTGAGAACGTGCCGACGGGACCGGCGGTTATAGTCTGCGTGAGCGTCATCGCTTTTTTTTCGGTTCTTTTCTCGCCGAACGGATTTTTCACCCTGAGATTCAAAGACGCCAGGAGCAGAAGGGAGATAAGGAAGGATTACGTCTTAAAAGCCCTGCACGATCTGGCTCTTGAGCATAACGACCCCGGCTACGCGCATTCCGAGAAGCTGCTTGCGCTTGGAAGCGAGAAGGGGTTTAACGTGAGAAAAAGTCTTTTGCATCTGCAGGCGGCGGGGCACGTGGAGAGAGCGGGCGAAGAGAACTGGCGGCTCACCCCAAGCGGTATTCGCGAGACCAGGAGGCTTTCACCGGTGGGGAATAACGGATGAGTCCGCATCAGTTTGATATACAGCTGGTAGCCGTCATAGTCGCGGCTTCATGCGCCATACCGGGGGCGTTTCTTGTTCTAAGAAGAATGTCCATGATGACTGACGCGATCAGCCATTCCATTCTGCTCGGCATAATTCTCGCTTTTTTTCTCGTGAAGGACCTTTCATCGCCGATTCTCATAATAGGGGCCGCCGCAAGCGGGGTGCTTGCGATTTCGCTCATAGAGGCGGTTAACCGCGCAAGGCTGGTTAAAAAGGACGCGTCGATAGGGATAGTTTTCCCGTTTCTTTTCAGCGTGGCGGTCATACTGCTTTCCAAGTACGCGCGAAACGTGCATATTGACACCCACTCCGTGCTTCTCGGAGAGATAGCGTTCGCTCCTTTTAACCGCCTGATTCTCTCGGGTATGGACCTGGGACCCAAAGCGGTTTACGTAATGGGTTCGATTCTTCTTCTGAACCTGCTTTTCATTTCCTTTTTCTACAAGGAGCTTAAGGTGTCGACTTTTGACGAGAGCTTTGCGTCGTCAATAGGGTTCCGTCCCCGACTCATCCACTACCTGCTTATGGCTGTTGTGTCGCTTACATGCGTCGGGGCGTTTGACGCCGTGGGCTCGATACTTGTTATAGCGCTTATAGTGATTCCGCCGTGCTGTGCCTACCTTCTTACGGATTCGCTTTTCAGGATGATTCTCCTGAGCGTGGTCTTTGGAATCTCGGCAGCCGTTTCGGGGTTCTGGGTCGCCAACTGGCTTGACGTTAACATAGCGGGTTCAATGGCCTTTGTGTGCGGGTTATTTTTCCTCGTGGTTTTTCTCCTTGCTCCCCAAAGGGGACTCTTCGGCATAATAAGAGAAAAAAGGAGACAGAGAATGGATTTTGCCGAAGCTTCGCTTCTCGTGAGTCTTTACAACCAGGAAAGAGGGGAGACGGTAAAGAACCATCCCGACAGCAGGGGCATGTTTCGGTCGGCTGATTTCGCGTCAAAAGTGGTTGAATTTCTGAAGCGGAAAGGAGAAATAGCTGTTGCGGGCGGAAAGCTTTTTCTTACGGAGAAAGGAAGAGAGAGGGCACGTATGACCATGGAGGGAAGATAACGGAGGTCTTAGAGTAGGCGGAGCGGTTCTACTGCTCTTACGGTTCTGGGCTCATCCGTCAGTTCCCCGTCTCTTATTTCAATCTGGCGCCCAGGAGCCAGTTGATCACATCTGGGGTTATCTTCTCCCTCTATTCCCGTATTATCCAGTCTGACGGTTATTGTTACAGTTTCACTGCCCTCGGCTGATATCTTAATCAATATTTCTCCGTTTAGTTCATCGTCTTCGTCTGTACAATCTTTGTTCCCTTCAACGTCAACTTCTCCATTGAAAGTTATTTCGACTTTTTCTCGGTAAGATATCCTTTGATCCTTTATATCTATATCTCCAATTTTAACCACAGATCCGGGGAAAACATTTCTTCTCCCCGCGCCGATTTGGGAAGATTCGTCCCCGGTCTCAAAAATCTGAAGCTGAACTTCCGGGTCGAGATTTCCCTTTAGGGAAAATTTATCGTCCTGTAATATGTCCTCTTCAATTGCTCTTACTTCGCAGTTTCGTATATCCCCGTTTTCCACGACACATGCCTTTATGACAAAGCTTGCTCCTTCGTAAGCGGACGGCACATCCCTGATGGTGCCCTCTATCGTTTCTTCATGAGATACATCGGCGTTTCCATTGTTCCCGCTTCCGCCGAAATCAACATCCAGACCGCACCCTGAAACTGCGAATAAGGAAATAAAGAGGAAAAACAGGTAGATTTTCACGGCGCTTGCGCAGGTTTTTGTGTGCATTAAGATTCCTCGATTTTTAATTTGCCTGACATAAAAGATAACATGAAATTCATATTAGTTTATTTTTCTTTTCCGCTTTGACACTCCGGGGGATTTTACCGCAATATCAGCCGATATGAAAAAAACAAACGTGCTTTTCATCAATCACTCGGTAAGGGACGGAGGACCGGGAAGAAGCCTTCTCTACATACTGAAGTACATCGACCGGGATAAGATAAACCCTTTTGTGCTCGTGCCGAAACACGACATATTCTCTGAGAGCCTGAAATCCGAGGGCATCTTTGAAAACGTCATAGTCGACCCCAGGTTTCCCGAGAACATACAGAAATCAACAATGGTGGCGGACACAACGCGGGCCCCGGGTCTTATGAGAGTTTTCTCCATAATCGTAAACATAGTGAATATGCTCCGCCTGCTTTGCGGTTCCCCTAAGATAATCAGGGAAAACGGAATCGACATTGTCTACTGTAACGGAACCCTTGGGAAAATCGTGGGAACTCTGATCGGGAGGAAAAACAAAAAACCCGTTATCTGGCACGTAAGGAACATACAGCAGACGCGGTTTATGAAATCTTTAATGGAAACGCTCTCGGGGTTTCAGTGCGTGAAGAAGATAATATGCGTTTCCCGCGCCACGGCCAAGCCGTTTGAGAGGGCAAAAAACAAGGTTCACGTCGTCTATAACGGCATTGACCCCGCGGATTTCGACAGGGATTCCGTTCGGGGTTCTCTAAGAGAGGAGTTCTCCATTCCGCCGGATACGGTGCTTGTCGGAAACACCGGGAGGGTGGTTCCGAGAAAGGGCTACGTGGAATTCATCGACACTGTAAGCCGACTTGTCTCGGACGGCAATATCAGGGAGAAAACAAAGTTCGTTATAGTCGGAGATACTCCGTGGTTCTTTCCGAAAAACCACCTGCGGGAGCTTGAGGATCATGCGGAGAGACTGGGGGTGCGGGATAGCTTTATCTTCACCGGGTACAGAAAGGACGTAAGGCCGTATCTTAAGGATTTTGACCTCTTCGTTATTCCGTCCAATTATCCGGATCCTTTCCCGAGGTCAGTGATAGAGGCGATGGCGTTCAGTCTCCCCGTCGTGGGTTTTTCAATAGGGGGAATAGCGGAGGCCGTTGAGGACGGAAAGACCGGTTTTCTCTGCGCACCGGGGGATTTTCAGGAGATGGGGGAGAGCGTCTCGATTCTTGCGTGGGACGCGGAGGCCCGGGGTGAAATGGGCCGAAACTCAAGGCGCAGGGTGATGGAAATGTGTTCCGCTGCCGAGCGGACCGCGGACGTACAGAGAATAATACTCGAGGTCCGGTAAGCTAGACTTCCTTTCCTTCCCTGTCCCGAAACAGAAGCCTGAGGGGAGACCCCTCGAAGTCCGCGTACTCCCTTAACTTGTTCTCAAGGAACCTTCTGTAGTTCTCCGGGATGCCCTTTGCCGAATTCGTGAAGATCGTAAATGTCGGCGGTGCGGTGAAAGGCTGCGAGATGTAGAAAAGCCTGATCTCCTTTCTTCTGTAGACCGGGGGAGGATGGCGTTTTGTAAGGTCTTCGAGGAACCTGTTTAGCTTTCCCGTGGATATCTTTCTTTTAAAATTTTCCTCCACCCGCTCGACAACGTCAAAGATTCTCCCGACTTTCTTGCCGGTAAGAGCGGAGATGGTCAGCACGGGGGCGTAGTCAACCCCGGGCAGTTTCTCCTTTGTTACCTCCTCAACCTCTTTGGGGTCCGCTATGTCCTCGGGAGCGAGATCCCATTTGTTAAGCAGTATTATAAGGGCCCTGTTTCTGCCTTTAATCAGTTCCGCGAGGCGCGAGTCGTGGTGGGTCGGGCCTTCTTGACCGTCTATCATCAGCAGTACGATGTGGGCTCTTTCGATGGACCTTATTGCCCGGAAAACGCTGTGTTTCTCAACCGGGGCGTCTATTCTTGACTTCCTTCTTATGCCCGCGGTATCAATAAAGACGTATCTCTTTCCGTCTTTTTCATATACGGAGTCAATGGAGTCGCGTGTCGTGCCGGGCGTGGAACTTGTTATGAGTCTCTGTTCTCCGAGTATCCTGTTCACTAGGGTGGATTTTCCCACGTTGGGTTTGCCGATAACGGCGATTCTCGTCTCTTCTGACTCTTCCGATTCTGCTTCCGGCTGCACGGAAGTTTCTATGCAGGAAGCGATCTGCTCCGCGAGTTCGTAGATATTTTTGTTGTGAAGCGCGGAAATCGCCATGAAGTCATCCGTGCCCGTCCCGTAGAATTCGTATGTCTTCAGCACCTGTTTTATGTTCCCATGGTCGATTTTGTTTACGGCGTAGATGACTTTCTTGTCGGTCTTTCGAAGATACCGCACTATCTCGGAATCCTGAGGCAGGACCCCGTCCCTGCCGTCAAAAAGCATCACCACGAGATCGGCTTCCGAGATAGCCACGTCTATCTGCTCTTTTATGAGTGAGTAGTCCTGGTCGTCTTCGCCGAGAGAAAGCCCTCCGGTGTCAACCAAGGTGAACTCCTTTTCCTTCCATCGGGTGTCTTCATAGACCCTGTCTCTCGTGACGCCAGGGATATCCTCTACTATCGTCTTGTTCCACCCTATTATTCTGTTAAAAAGGGTGGACTTGCCGACATTTGGTCTTCCGACTATGGCTACGATAGGCTTTTCCCCGCTCATTGCGCTTCTCCGTTACAGTTTCCGGGAAGAATATGCCCGAAGTTTGGGCTTTTAATAATTGAAATTGTAGAAAAAATCGACTCCGGGGTTTTCTCCCCCCATCTGGCTTTCAATCGAGAATCTTCTGTTCAGTCTCCATTCGAGGTTGAGCTTGTTACGCATCTCCACCGTGTGATCAAGCGAGGTCTTGGAGGGCGACCTCTCGTAGCCGACGAAGATATCTCTTGTGACGTAGGAGCCGACTTTTAGCGTGCTGTCCTCAAACCCTCGGTCTCCTTCCTGTATGCTCAGGAGGTCAAGACCGATCTCAGAGCTTAAAAGCTCCGAAATTCCGCCTGTGGCAACCGCGGTCGCGAATTTCCCAACAAAGGCCCTTTGCTGGTTCTGGAGCCTGTTGCTCGAAGCTCCGAAGACTATATAGGAGATTATGTCGATTTCTTCAAGATCGGGAGTGCTTGAGAGAGACAGGTCCGGTTCCCTCAGGTCTCCCGTGACGTTTACGTACACGTCAACATCGTCGGCGTCGTAGTAGGCCTTGACGTTGAGATCCGGGTTATTCGACGCCCCCGTAAAATTAAGCGTGGCGTCTTCTATGTCGAAAAGCTTGCCGAAGACCGTGTAATATCCCTCGGATGACACTATGTTTCCCTGCATGTTGAGGTCTCCGCCCGGTTCTTTCTTAAGCCTCAGTTTTCCTCTTGTATTGAAGTTGGCCTCTTTGGTTTTAATCCATGTGCCTGAGGAGATATCGACTGAGATATCCATCGCGGTTTTTTCTCTGTAAAAGCCGGTTTCATTCTGTGCCTCAAGTGAAAACTCATCGGCCAGACTTTCGGTTTTCTCTATGAAGCTGATGTCTCTTATGCTTTTTATCCTGCCCGGGTACAGGCGAATTCTTCCCGCAGTGACCTTGGTTTTTCCCGTTACTTTAAGAAATTCGCCTTTTTTTTCTATCTTGAGATCACCGGAGAGATCCGTTTTTATCGAATGAGGATTAAAACGGACTTTCTCCATCTCAAGATTCGCGCGGTAGGTGAAATCGGAGATGTCCATTCTGCCTTTCAGGTAGGCTCTCCCCTGTTTTGAGAGGATTTCCGTCCTTGGCAAGGAGAGTTTTGTCCCGCTGAGCGAAAGCTTCGCGTGCTCGGTGAACAGACTGTTTCTGAGCTGGGCAAGAGAGAGTCTCATGCCGTTTAGCTCAAGATTCCCTTTTACACGCGGTCTTGAGAGGGTGCCGTTCAGAGAAAGACTGCCGGATGAGAAGTCGCCATCGATCTTCTCTATCGAATTTGAAAAAATTTCCATGAACCCGAGGCCGTATCCATCCGACTTCAATTCAAGGTCAATCGAAGTTCCCATTATCGCTTCCAGCGGGCTCTGCGCATTTCGCGGAACCAGCAGATCTCCTCGCAAGCTTAGGTTTTCCTTTTGTTCCAGGGAGGATAGCAGGTCCAGAGAAAGCTTTCCTTTTTCGCCATCGAGCCTGATTTTCATGTCTCCCGATGCTGGGAATCCGTAAGAGAAGCCTTCCGATCTTATTTCGGCCTGGACGGAAGGAGCGGTGAGAGAACCGCTGGCTCGGACTTTTCCGTTGAGAGTTCCCCCCAGGTCGTGTCTGAAATTAAGAACCTTCGATATGATCAGCGGATTGAAGTTTGTTATCTCGGCCCGCAGTTCGATCGTTTTTTCTTTCCTGTCGATTTCTCCCAGAAAGTCGGAGATTTTCCCCTCTCCGTAGAGAAATTCATCTCCCCGAATACTTGCTCTGTCCGAAGATATATCAAGGAAGATATCTCCTTTGTTTTTAAACAGTTTTTCGTCCAGAAGACCTTCAAGATAGGTCATCCTTAATTTTTTCTCGTCTTCCAGAAGGTCGCTAACGCTGAATTCTGAAGAGGCGTAGGAACCGTTTTTCTTGCTCAAAAGAACGCCCGCGTCAAAGAGAGTTTCCGTTCCCCGAAGCTTTGCCTCGATAGTGTCCGAGTAATTGCCGAGAACGCGGGCCCGTTCTCCCAGCAGATATATGTCAAGCGATACCTTGGGGGTGTTTTTTAAATCAATCCGGGTGCTTGACCGTACGGACATTTCCTGAGCTATGAAATCTTCTTCATAGGCGAAGTCCTCTACGCGCGAGTTCGCCTCGATAAGCGGAGTGAAAATGTCTCCGCTGATTTTTCCGCTTGAGTCTATTTTTCCTAAAACCAGAGGAATCCTTTCGTCAATCTCGGAGAGAAAACTCAGGTCCTGCGTTTTGAATTCAAAAACGCAGTCAAGACCCTTCTGCGCTCCTTTGGTTTTTTCCGCGGACAGGGAAAATTGATCGGACAGGACCTTAAGCCTGTTTACCGTCAGGGTTCCTTTTTGAATGCTGCCGTCTATCCGGGAGTTTATGCTGGTTATTCCGTACAGTTCGTCTGTTTTAAGATCGGCGTTTACTCGCAGGTACTTGTCTTCAAAGAATTTGCCTTTTTTCGGTATCGCCCCCTTAAAAGTCGCGTTTCCGTCGACATGGTTGTCAATTGTGATATCCGGGAATTCGAGTTTCAGCTTGAATCCTTTTGCCTTTGAGGTGAAATCGAAATCCGTACCGTCGTTTCTGAACGTCATGTAACCTTCGATCCGAAGGCTGCTTTGCTCGCTGTCTATTACGTCGAGATAATCGGGTTCGATCCGAAGGGAATAGATTTCCCTGCTCGCCCAGCTGCCGCTTACCCTGAGATTCGAGTTCAGCCTCGGGTTGTCTCCGAACTTAAGCGGGTAGGGGGTGCGGTTGAGTATCTCGGTCAGTTCATCCGTGTTCGCGCCGCTTAGCTCCGCGGTGAGATCAAACCAGTTCTTCTCTCCCCCTGCGAGCCATTTCCTAAAGTCGATGCTGCCCCTCAGGCTTGACTCCCCGAATCCTCCGCCTGCCGTGCCTTCTATAAAGGTTTTTGTCCCTTTAATGGTTACAGGTCTGAGGTCCATCCGAAACGGCTTTCCGTTAAGAAAAGAATCGGGTGTCGAGAGCTCCATCGTGCCGACCATGTTGTCTAAGGAGTGCATCTTGACTTTTGTTTTTGCCTTGAGATTTATCTCTCCCTTTCCGTTTATTCCGAGCGTGTCGAAATACACGGTCATGTCGAATTCGGGGTTCCTCAGGCCTCTCGCGACCCCGCTTCCCCTGACCGGCACGCCCTCAACCTTAAATCCTGCGTCCTTGAATACGCAGTCCCAGGAAGCTATATCGATTTTCCCCTTGAGGTTCCTTATCCTGATTCTGGGGGACACGTAGTCGAAATTCATGTCCTTTGCGTCAAGTTCGATCTTTTTCGTCAGTTCAATGATGTTTATCGAGAACAGAGACTCCTCAACCAGGTCAAATTCCCAGACCTTGTCTCTAGTGCGGTCAACAATCGTAACGCGGGAATCGCGGATTCTGTTATTCGCGAAAATGAGGCTTATTCTTTCCCCTTGCGGGCCCTCGGCGGTTTTGTCCTCGTTCTTGAGTTTCTTGAAATCCCATACCCCGCGTCTGTCCTTTGCGAGAAAAACCCTGAGACCTTGTATTTCCGTGTCGGACAAGTAGAGCTTCTTTCTCGAAATCATTGAGTAAAGAAGCGGAATTGAGTAGTTCGTCGAGAGTTTTTCGATCTTCATGTGACTCTCTCCGGCTATTTTTACTTCAATATCGCTTATCTCCAGCGTGGAGATTACGCTTCCCTCGATATCTCCGAGGCTGATATGGAAATTGGGGATTGAGTTTAGCCTTCGCTCTATGAGGTTTTTTGCGTACTGGCGGCTTCCCTCGGTCTGGGAGAACAGAAAAAGCCCCAGGACAATGCCGCAGATTACTGCCGTGAATATAAAAAAAATCGTTCTTCGACGCACTGTCCTTAGTAAAAACGCAGGGAACTTCTCTTCTGTTACGCTGTATAGATCTGGATTTTCCTAACAAGCCTATTATACTTAAAAGCCGCCAAATAAAAACAGAACTCACCTGAGGTGCCCGGAAGGTCCTTTCCAAAGAAATGTTCTGTTCGCTGCGGGCTTTTCCCCGTAGAACCGGATCGTGCGAGAGGCAAGTTTGAGATCCCTGAGGGGGTGCGGAAACAGGGTTTCTTTCAGGTTCACTTGCGCTATCCGGGCTGTTCTTATGATGTTATAAGCGAAGCTGCTACGGTAATTCGAAGGAGGTTGTTTTAAATGCTAAAGGTGTCCGGAAAACAGGTTGCGGCTGTTTTTGGGATTGTGCTTCTGATCATTGCTCTCATAAAAGTTATCTCCATTGCCGAGATGAGCCCTCCCGTCATATCCCTTGAGCGGGATGTTAAGAGTCTCGGCTTAAAGCCCCTTGAGGTGACGGTGTCTGACAAGGGCACAGGGCTTTCCAAGGTCCGCATCTCTCTGCTTGACGCTTACGGGGAATCCGTTCTTGTTGAAAAAGAATACAAGAAAGGAACTAAAAGCGATGTGATAAGCGTGAGAATCAACCCCGAGAAGCTTGGTATAAAAAGCGGCGCGGCGGAACTTTTAATAGAGGCGACTGACCGTTTCATGAATGGTCTTCTCCCCGGGAAAAAGGCTGTTTTCAGCCAGAGAGTCACCCTGGATTTCATCCCTCCCCAGATACAGGAACTTTCGCCCGCGCTGTACATAAGACACGGGGGCGCGGGAGTCGTCATTTACAAGGTTTCCGAGGACACGGTCTCAAGCGGCGTTGAAATAAAAGATCTCTTTTTTGAAGGCTACACGGGATACTTCGAGGACCCCTCGGTATACCTTGCCTTTTTCGCCTACCCGTATAATGCGGACAGGGGTGAGAAGATAGAAATTCTTGCGGCTGACGCGGCCGGCAACGAAGCGAGGGAATCTGTTTATTACAGGCTTCTTCGGGCCTCGTACGTAAAGGATGAGATAGGCCTCTCCGAGTGGTTTCTTAAAAGCAAGGTGCTTCCGCTTTTCACCAAGGTCTACGGCTATTCCCCGGTCGGAGATGACGGGAAACCTGATTTGCGTAAGGCGTTTCTGAAGATCAACAGCGAAACAAGAAAGGAAAACGACAACAGGATATACGAGATCGGAAGACAGAGCGGCGGCGAGATTCTCTGGAAAGGGAAGTTCAACCAGCTTCGCAATTCCAAGGTGGGCGCGACGTTTGCGGACCACAGGAAATACCTGCTGGACGGCAACGTGATCGACAACCAGTATCACCTCGGCTACGACCTCTCGGTTACTAAAAAATATCCCGTTCCCGCCTCCAACACCGGAGTGGTGGTCTTCGCTGAGCACCTCGGCATATACGGCAATACGGTTATCGTTGACCATGGAATGGGGGTTATGAGTCTTTACTCCCACCTGAGCTCGATGGATGTGAGCGTCGGGGACAGCGTGGGGAAAAAAGATATCGTGGGGAGGACGGGCACTACCGGGCTTGCCGTTGGAGATCATCTGCACTTCGGGGTTTACGTCCAGGGAGTTCCGGTGAGGCCGCTTGAGTGGTGGGACGCCAAGTGGATCAACGACAACATACTGTACAAGGTTAACTACGTTAAGAAGAGTTTCGGGGTCGTGGAGAGTCCGCGTTGATTGTCTACGGCAAGAACTCGGTCGCCGAACTTCTCCGCAATTCTCCTCGGGAGATAAGGAAAATCATGGTATCGGAGAATTTCGACGTTTCTTCTGACCCGGGGATTAACGCCTCGATCAAGAAATTCCGCATAAAACTCACCCATCTTCCCAGAAACGCGATTACGGACATATGCAAAAGCCCGAATCACCAGGGCATAGCGGCTGAAATCTCTGATTTTACTTACAGTTCGGTCGAGGAGATTCTCAGTGTGGCGAGGGAAAGGCAGGAGAAGGTTTTTCTTCTTGTTCTCGATCATATAGAAGACCCGCAGAACCTCGGCGCCATAATAAGGACTGCGGATTTTCTCGGAGTCCATGGGATCGTGATACCCGCTGACCGGGCGTGCGATGTGAATCCGACGGTGGTAAAAGTTTCTTCCGGAGCTTCGGCCAACATAAAGATCGCCCGGGAGACGAATCTCGGCAGGGTGATCGATACTCTTAAGAAAAAAGGGGTCTGGGTCGCGGGAGCTGATGCGGGTTCCGAGGATGCGGTCTGTGACTGCGACTTCGCTTCGCTTGATATAGCCGTTGTGATCGGGAACGAGGGCAGGGGAATGCGAAGCAAGACAAGGCAGAAATGCGATTTTTTGCTTTCCATTCCAAGAGAGGGGAAGGTGGAATCTCTAAACGCTTCCGTAGCCGCGGGGATCTTTCTCTACGAGGTGTACAGACAAAGACACGGAACTAAAGCCCTATGAGGCTTTTCAGATGTTCTTCCGTAATGATATCCGTTCCGAACTCGCGGGCTCTCTGAAGTTTCGTGGTTCCCGGGTCCGCTCCTGAAACCAGAAAATCGGTCTTTCCGGATACCGAGTTAACGACTTTCCCCCCGAGTCTCTCTATCTCGCTTTTTACCTGCTCCCGGGGAACCGAAAGAGTGCCTGTCAGGACAAACGTTTTTCCGGCGATTTTTTCGTTTTCCCCTGACGATTCTGGTTCTTTTTCTATTCTCACCTGACGCAGAAGCGCTTCCACCACGCTTTTTCTCTCTGGATCCTCAAAGAATTCGAGTATGCTCTGCGCCAGTTCCTCGCCTACGCCTTCCACTTGGAGAAGATCCTCGCTTGTGGCTGCCATGAGATTCTCAGGGGTTTTGAATTCACGTGCTAGCGTCTGCGCGGTTCTTGTGCCCACGTGCTTTATGCTGAGAGAGTTTAGGAATCTCCCGAGGCTTATATCCCTGCTTTTTTCTATCTCTTCTAGGAGGTTGTCGGCGGACTTCTCCGCAAACCCCTCAAGCCCGAGAAGCTGCTCCCTTCTGAGGGCGAAAATATCCGCCATGTTTCGAAGAATTCCTTCGTTTATCAGTTGCTCCACTCTTTTCCCCCCGAGTCCTTCTATGTCAAAAGCGTTTCTCGAAGCGAAAAGACTTATTCTTCCTTTGATCTGCGCGGGACAGGAGGTGTTCGGACACAGATGAAATGAGCCTTCTCTCTTAATCGGGGTTTCGCAGCGGGGGCAGGCCTTCGTCATGGAGAAACTTTCTTTTCTCTCTTCCCCCGAGGGGACGACTTCCACCACTTCTGGGATCACGTCTCCCGCTCTCTGCACAACTACGGTGTCGCCGATCCTCACGTCTTTTTCCCTTACGGTGTCCTCCGTGTGAAGAGACGCCCTTTTTATCTCTATGCCGGATATCTTTACCGGCTCAAGCTCGGCCACCGGGGTGAGGTGTCCCGTCCTTCCGACTTGGACGGTTATATCTCTTATTTTCGTGGTTATCTGCTTGGGAGAGAACTTTATGGCCACGCTCCAGCGGGGATATTTCGCCGTTGCTCCCAGGATTTCCTGCAGCCTTCTGCTTCTTACCTTCAAAACGGCCCCGTCGATCTCATAATCAATGGAATCTCTTTTTCGCTCAAGCTCTCTCGCGTACTCAATGGCCTGGTCGATGCCCAGGCAGCCTCTCGGCTCTTCGGCAATGAACCCCCATTTATGGAAAGCCTCGTATATTGCAAGTTCGTCTCTGAAGTCCACCCCTTCGCAGCTACCCACTCCCCAGGCGTAAAAGTGCAGGGGACGTCGCGCGGTCACAGAGGAGTCAAGCTGGCGAAGCGAACCCGAAGCCGCGTTCCTCGGGTTTTTAAACAGCATCTTGAGAGGCTTCGGTTTTTTCTCTTCTTTTAAGAGAGTTTCGTTTTCTTTCTCAAGTCCTTCATTAAGTTTTTTAAGCTCTTCATTCAGCTTTGCGAACAGGCTTTTCGGGAATACGACCTCCCCCCTTATCTCGACCAGCTTTGGCTTTCGGCCTCGCCCCGAAAGAGCTAGGGGAACGGACCTCACGGTCTTTAGGTTCGCCGTTATCTCCTCTCCCGTTTTCCCGTCTCCCCTGGTGGCGCCGTGGAGCAGTTTCCCTTCGACGTAGGTAAGCGATGCCGAGACTCCGTCGAACTTGGGCTGCAGGACGTATTCGATTTCTTCTTCGGTCTTGAGAAATCTTTTTATCCGCCTGTCAAACTCTCTGGTTTCCTGCTCATCCACCGCGTTATCAATGCTCATCATTGGAATTACGTGGGAGAATGGATTGAACTGCTCAGAAACCTCTCCCGCAACTCTCTGCGATGGGGAATCAGGGACGGCCAGACCGTGGTCCTGCTCAAGCTCAACGAGCCTTCTCATGAGCTTGTCGTAATCGGCATCGGGAATCTCGGGGTTGTTCTCCGCGTAGTAGAGATGATCGTGGCGCCTTATTTCCTCTCTCAGGCGGGATATTTCCGCCCGGGCCTGCTTTTTGGTGAGTCGGGCCATTTTACGAGTCGTGGCTTGCAAGCCATTTAAGGAGTTCGGAAAGACCGTAAGTGTTTACGACGTCTGTTTTCTTCACCCATCCCCGCCTTGCCGTTCCGACCCCGAAAATTATCCTTTCAAGGTGCTGTATCCTGTGGGCGTCGGTTGACACCATGATTTTCACTCCGGCCTCAACGGCTTTCCTGGCGTGAGTATCCTTAAGGTCAAGCCTCTTGTAGGATGAGTTTATCTCAAGCGCCTTATCGTGGTCTCTCGCGGTTTCGATAACGGCGTCTATGTCGACCCTGTAGGGCTCTCTCTGTCCTATCAGCCTTCCGGTCGGGTGCCCCAGAGCGTCCACGTTGGGGTTTTCTATAGCGCCGCATATCCGTCTTGTCATTTCCCTCTCTTCCATCGAGAAAGAGCCGTGAACCGACGCGACGACGAAATCAAGCTCCCGAAGCACTTCATCTGGATAATCAAGAGAGCCGTCGCGCAGTATGTCGACCTCGGAACCCATGAGTATTCTTATCGCTCTGCCCTCGGAGTTTATTTTCTCCACTTCCTCTTTTTTCTGCCATAGTCTCTTTATGCTGAGCCCTTTTGCTATTCTCGAAGAGGGCGAGTGGTCCGTCATGGCTATATATTCGTAGCCGAGCGAGGCCGCCTTGTCCGCCATCTGCCGTATCGTTGACGCTCCGTCGCTCCAGGTCGAATGGGCATGAAGGTCTCCCCTTAAGTCTTCTACCGCAAGCAGCGCGGGAAGTTCCCCTGTGCGTGCCGCTTCAATCTCTCCGCGGTTTTCCCGCAGCTCAGGGGAAAAGTAGTCTAGCCCGAGGGATTCGTAGATTTCTTCCTCGGAGGAAAAATACCCATTACCGTTTCGGATGCCCATGGGACCCGTCTCAAGCCCCTTAGCCTCCGCGATCTCCCTTATTCTTGCGTTATGGGAACGCGAGCCTGTCAGGTTCTGAAGCGCTGAGCCGTAGCAGTGGGGCTCTACGACAAGAAGATCGGTCCGCACTCCTGTCTGCGTGAGGATCCGCGCGCTGTTTTCGGTTCTGCGGAGAACTTCCTTGGTGAAGCCGAGGGCTATGAATTCCTCAATCACTCCCGCTTGGTCATCCGCCGAGGCGATTATGTCTATGTTCGCTACGGTTTCCCTCATCCTTCGAAGCGAACCGGCGAGTTCGGCCCGCAGGACGCCGGGGATTTCCTCTATTTCCTCTTTTATTGCTGTGCCAAGAGGGTGGGCTTCTGTAAGCCTCATTCTCTTTTTCCCGCCCTCGAAAACCTCTATCGAGCGCGATATCTGCTCGATTTTCTTTTTTCCTATGCCGTCTACCTCGAGAATCTCCGGACTGGCGATGGTTTCCTTAAGGCTTTCGATGTCCGCTACCCCGAAGTGCTTTACGAGAGTGCGAAGAAACTTCGGTCCGACTCCTCTTATGTCGAGAAGTTCTGCGAGTTCGTCCGGAACCTGTTTTTTTATCTCCTCGTAGTAGGAGATCTTCCCGGTGAGCCTGTGCTCGATTATTTTCTGGGAAAGATCCTTCCCGACTCCCGGTATGGTCGAGAGTTCCTTTTCCCCGTCGAATTCCTCAAGGGAGTCCGGCATTGAAGAGATGTTGCGCGAGGCCTTTCTGTAGGCGTTTATCTTGAAGCCGTTTTCATCCAGAATCTCAAGGGAATCGGCTATCCTTGAGAATATTTTCGCGATCTCATTGTTTACGCTGTTCATAAAATACGCGGGGGCCTCAGGAGACTTTCTGGGTCTGCGTTGAGTACTTCTTTATTCCCAGAACTATTCCGTCCACTATTCTATTTATGTAGGCTTCGCTCTTCAGTCTTTTTTCCTCTCTGGGATTTGTTATGAAGGAGGTTTCAATCAGCAGGCTCGGCACGTCCGCGCCGATCAGCACGACAAAAGGCGCCTTTTTCACTCCTTTGTTGTTTACGTACTTGTATTTCACGGAAACGCTCTGGATTATGGATTTCTGCACGTAACCGGCGACCTGCTGGGACTCTTCTTTCTTGGCGCTGAGTATGTATTGCTTGAGCGTGCTTCCAAGCTCATTCAGTCCCTTGGTCGTGGTGGCGTTCTCCCTGGCCGCGAGCTGCAGGGATGTCTGGTCGTCTGTAAAGCCCAGTATGTAGGTCTCTATCCCGTGCGCCTTTTTCCTTCTTGCCCCGTTGCAGTGTATGGATATGAAAATGTCTGCCTTTCTTTTTTTCGCTATTGCCGTGCGCTCCTCAAGAGGAATGAACCTGTCGGTGCTTCTTGTAAGGTAGACGTTTTCTATGCCGAAGCTCTTTCCCTCTTCTATAAGCCTCTCCCTAAGCCTCTTGGCTATCTTGAGGTTTACGTCCTTTTCCCTGAGGCCGCTTGGACCTATGGCGCCCGGATCATGTCCTCCGTGGCCCGGGTCGATCACTATGGTCCTTACCTTGAGTCCCAAGGCCTGCTTTAGGCTCGCTATCTCTCCTTCGGGAACCTTGGATTCAAGAGAGGGTCCCTGCTTGTCGTAAGAAGGAGCGTCCTTGGCGAATATCTTCTCAGGCTGCGCTCCCGCTCCCTTTATGTCCATAACGAGCCGGAAAGAAGGGTTCTGTTCCGATTTTCTCAGCGAAAAGACCTTGTGGCCCTCCAGATCCTTTATGTAGAGCACGACGCGCGAAACTCCCGGGCGGTTGCTCGCGAAACTTATCCTCTCGAGAAGTCCTTTCGTGATGGGCTCGATGTTGACCGAATCCGATATGACGGTTTTTTCAAGGTCAACGTAAAGACGGGGAGGGGTCTTTAACTCGGGGTCGGCACGCAGCATGTTGGATGTGTACTTGATCTCCCTGTCGGCCTCTATTACGACCCGCGTATAATCATCCGTTGACCAGTGCCTTATTTTCTTTACGACGGCGTATCCCTTGGGATATTTTTTGGGCGGCGCTTTTTTTGCCGCGGGCTTCGTTTTCTTTGAAGTTTTTGCTCCCGTGAGTGTCGCCAGCTTCTTCTTGGCTATCTCGTAGGTATCTGCTTCCTCCATTCCGTAGACGATTCTCTGGTACGCCGTGGCGGCTCCCTTTTTATCCCCCCTGCGCTCAAGGATCCTTCCCACCCGAAGCCACGAGTCATCGGCCAGGCTGTCTTTCGGATATCTTTTCACAAACTCGCGCGAGTACTGAAGCGCTTTCTCGGAGTCCTCGGGCGTTTTGAACCTGAGGGACTTCTTGTCGTAGACCCTGGCAGCGGCGAAGAGACAGAGCGGGGCGTTTTTCCACTCGGGGTCCTGCGAGTATAGCCTGTAGAAAGTGTTTCCCACGAGATCCCACGTTTCGCTTCTTTTGGCTTTTTCGGAATTTGATTCGAGCTGGCGGTAAAGCTTGAAATTCTCCTCGAAGAGGGCCCTGTTTTTCTCCTTCGCCGTGGCGAAAGAGAGTGTAAGCAGACAGATAGGAACTATACAGATAGAAGTTATGAGGAAGGAAAAAAGTTTTGTGCGGCTTTTCACTTTACACAGAAATATATTGGTTGCTACGCCGATGTAAATTTATTTTCGGAAGATTTGTATGTATGTTGTTACAACATCAATTCTACCATGTTTGGCGTGTTCTATGAAGGTCAGAGTGCTTGGATGTGCCACTTCAACCGGCGTTCCCGTAGTGGGCTGCCAATGTGACGTATGCACATCGGATAATATTAAGAATAAACGTACCAGAAGCTCCGTGGTTGTTGAGGTGGCCGGGAAGAAAATACTTATCGACACCTCGACCGATCTGAGGACTCAGGCTCTGAGGGAAGGCATAACCAGGATCGATCTTGTTCTCTATACTCACTCCCACGCGGACCACACCCACGGAATAGATGATCTTAAGGCGTTTAACTTCATAAATTCAATGGATATAGACTGTTACGCAAATCCGGTTACCCTCGATGACATAAAGCGGAACTTCGCCTACATATTCGATTCTTTCCCCGCCGCGGGAGGGAAACCCAGGCTTAACTTCAAGGAGATAAACGGGGAAATCAGGTTCGAGGGAATCAGGATAGAACCAATCGACATCTATCATCACAACTGGCAGATACTCGGCTACAGGATCGGGTCTTTCGGTTACGTTACAGACTGCAGCGCCATCCCCGAGGAATCCTACGAAAAACTCTCGGGGCTTGACCTTCTGATACTCGGTGCGTTGAGGTACAAACCCCACAGAGCCCACTTCAGCATAGAGCAGGCGGTAGAGGAAATAGAAAAACTGGGACCCAAAAGGGCCCTTCTTACCCACATGGGGCATGAGCTTGAGTATGAAAAGCTCCTTGGGGAACTTCCGGATCATATAGAGCCGGCGTATGACGGAGCCGAAATAGAGCTCAGTGACCCCTGATGTTATTCCGCCCGGGTAGCGGGCAAGGAAGAAAAATGCAGGATCTAGTATCAAAACTTGTTGAGAAAAATTCCTCGAAGATAGTTCTCTGCGTCCTTGACGGACTCGGGGGGCTTCCGGTTGACGGAAAGACCGAACTCGAGGCGGCACGAACCCCGAATCTTGACCGGCTCTCTTCGTCCGGGTCTCTGGGGCTGCATGTGCCGGTTGAGAGAGGCATAACCCCTGGAAGCGGCGCCGCGCACCTCGCGCTTTTCGGCTATGATCCCGTCAGAAACGAGATAGGAAGGGGCGTGCTTGAGGCTCTTGGCCTCGGCATTGATCTCGGCCCGTCGGACGTGGCGGTGAGGGGCAACTTCGCCACCGTGAAATACGAAGGGGATAACCCGGTTGTTACCGACAGGAGGGCGGGCAGGCTCAGCACGGAGGAGAACCAGAGGGTGATTTCCAGGATTTCGTCGGCCGTCAAGGAGATATGCGGGGTAAAAATAAATTTCTATCCGGGCCTTGAGCACAGGTTTGTCGTGGTTCTGTCATTTCTGGCGCAGCTCTCGGAATCAGACGCGCTTGTCTGCGACACAGACCCGCAGGCAGAAGGCAGGACTCCTGTAAGGCCCCGCGGGGAGAATGGCAGTTCCCAGAAGATGGCCGAGATCGCAGGAGAACTGATTGACAGGGCTTGCGAAGTGATAAGGGATGAGCCCGTTGCCAACTACATGCTTCTTAGAGGTTTTTCCGTGAGGCCGAACCTTCCGACCTTTGATGAGGCCTACGGACTTCGGGCAGGTTGCATTGCCGCCTATCCGATGTACAGGGGAGTATCGAAACTGCTCGGGATGGATGTTCTTGAGGTCACCGGAGATTCCATAGGTGATGAGATCGAGACGCTTTCTCGTAATTTTGAAGATTATGACTTTTTCTATCTCCACGTAAAGAAAACAGACAGTTACGGAGAGGACGGGAATTTCGGAGCGAAGGCAGGTGTAATAGAGGAATTCGATTCACTTCTCCCCGAAATCATGGGACTCGGAGTTGACGTTCTTACCGTTACGGGTGATCACTCGACCCCGTCAGCGATGAAGTCACACAGTTGGCACCCTGTGCCCCTTATGATCAGCTCTAAATACTGCAGGGGAGGGGGAGTGGAAGGTTTCTCCGAATCGCACTGCTCATCTGGTGATCTGGGAATCATAAAGGCGACTGAGATAATGCCGCTTCTTCTTGCCCATGCGGGGCGGCTTCGCAAGTTCGGCGCTTGAAATTTGTCCCTTGCGTGATACTTTTTACAGTCCGATTCTGTGCCGAAGTGGCGGAATAGGCAGACGCGCTATCTTGAGGGGGTAGTGCCCTACGGGCGTGCGGGTTCGACTCCCGCCTTCGGCACCATCATAAAATTGTAGCCACCTTATATTATTAGGGTTTTTAGGATGTAAGGAATCTCGATATTACTTTCAATACCACGTATTAGCTATATAATCCCCATTCCTTTGGTATTCAAACCATCCCATAGTATAAAACTCACCCCGAACTCGACGAGGGAGGCTCACTTGCTCTGTCCTTATCCCATTGCAGCGTCAACACTGGTAGGGTTCTGAACGTAACAATAAAGAGGCGATTCATCTTCGCTCGCGATCTTCTCGGCCTTATCGAGGGAAATGACACCAGGGAAATCAACTGCAAACAAGCCTTCGACGGTATCACCATGACGTTCACCCTTTAGTGTATCGCCACGACGTAAAGCTTTTAACGCTTCCCAGCCAAATAAGAATTTGGAGTTAGGTGGGACATAAAGATTTATCCATTTCCCACCGCCCCACGGCGTATAGTGAACTTCTGTGTAAGTTTTTGTCTCATCTAAGATCATCTTTTTTTCTATTATCTGCCAGACAAACCTTTTTCCCATAATAACAGCCTCGGCTTGATCCAGAGTAAAAACATATACGCTATCTCTATAGAGCCAGGGGACCGGGGTTCTGGTATGCGAATCCAATACCGCATAAAGCCCGTAGTCAAAAGCCCCCGGATCTCTCCTCCGCGTTTTCAAAAGAATTTTCCCCCGTCGCCTTGCGGTGCGACGCAGCCTATCTTCTTTTACCTTGAGACTTGCCATTTTTTCACAAAACCTCCTAAAATTGGGAGGGTGTAACTTTGGTAAAAGAAATTTATCCAACATAAGCCAGAAGTCAAGCTAGGATATAAGCCAGAAGTCAAGCTAGAATCAAAATTTGCCCGATTTCTTGAACTCACACGTGGCCCAGCGTTTATAAAACGTGTTTCTCTCCATGATTCGCTTTTCGGCGGGAGCGAGTGTTTCAACGGTACAAATACCCACCCGGTCGGGATTGTCGACTTTCTGCGGTTTCGGGAGCGATTTAAGCACAGGTGAGATAATGTTAAATTTCTTCTTTTTTTCTTCTCTTCAATTTTTAAACCGTTTCTTTCGTTCGATTAAAACAGTTTTTAAATTACAATAACGAGAACAAGCCATGGATGAGAAAAATGATGTACTTGGGTTTGGAAAAAAATTTTCTCACTATAAATAGCGACCAAATTCAAAAACTGATCCGAGTTTGTATTGAATGCCCGCGACTAAAACGCAGGAATCGTTCGTCGGCGTTTAAGGCGAAGGTGGTGATGTAAGCTATGTCGTTCGCAGATTTTATCAAGAGGTGCCTCACATTAGACCTTGAGATAAGTGCTGACAGACAGATTCGAGATATGGGTGTGTTACGCGGAGACGACGAGTTGCGGATTCGCGATGTGGGATTGTTAAATGATGCGGTTCAAAAACTCAACGCGTTCGCAGACGGTGCTGGTTTCGTGGTGGGGCATAACATAGTTGCCCACGATAGACGTTTCATAGAAGATCACCTGCCGGGTGCCGCGATTCTCAGTCTACCTGTTGTAGATACTCTCTACTTGGCGCCTCTCGCGAGTCCGCAGCAGCCCTATCACCACTTGGTCAAAGACTACAAGCTTGTCAGTACGGCGCAGAGTGATCCCGTTGCGGACTGTCGGCTCTCGCTGCAACTGTTGGAGGACTGCTGGGTTATTTTGGAGAAACGGGAACGCGAGCATCCAGGACTAGTGTCAATCTATCGCAGCTGCTTTGACGACTCTGACGCTCCCGGTGGTGTCTCGTCTCTTAACCTGAACGGGACCGGTATCTTTCTGGAAGCTCTTGGCGCTCGGCTACTGTCTCGGGATCTCGTGCTCCGTAACTTCGAGCACTTCGCTCGCGACAGGGCGTGCCCGGCTGCAATCCGTCGTAAACTACCGTCTCTTCTAGACGACCCAATGACTCGACCGGCTGCTGCCTATTCCCTCGCTTGGCTCACGGCAGCAGGGACTGAGTCCATTCTTCCGCGCTGGGTACACCGCACTTTCCCGGCCGCTCCCCAATTTCTGCACTCGGTCCGGAGCGTTCGGTGTGACGACCCAAGGTGCACGTATTGCTCTGTCCATCACGACCCCCGTGGCAAACTGGAGGAGTATTTCGGGTATGAAGCCTTTCACCCGACCCCAATAACGAGTGACGGAGATAGTCTGCAGGAACGGATTGTCATGCAGGGCATCGAAAAACAGCCGATTTTGGCGATTCTGCCAACAGGCGGTGGAAAGTCGCTTTGCTTCCAACTACCCGCGATTGTCCACAACGAGCGGACCAGAGCACTTACCATTGTTATTTCTCCGCTCCAGGCGCTGATGAAAGATCAGGTTGAGAATCTCAATCGTAAGACCAAGACCGGGAACCTCGCAGCTGCTTTGAATGGCCTCCTGACCATGCCCGAGCGTCATGATGTGCTTGAAGGAGTACGGCTCGGACGGTTTGCACTCCTCTATGTCTCACCCGAACAACTGCGGAACCGTTCTTTCAAAACAGCTATACGCCAGCGTGAGATCGCCACTTGGGTGTTCGATGAGGCCCACTGCATTTCGAGATGGGGGCACGACTTCCGTCCAGACTACCTGTATGCGGCACGCTTCATCCGAGAGTTTTCGGCGCGAGAAGGGATCGATCGGGCTCCGGTAGCGTGTTTCACCGCGACCGCAAAGCTCGACGTACGTGAGGAGATCGTTGCACATTTCCGTGAAGAGCTCGGCCAAGAGCTCGAGGTGCTCGCAACCGATAGGGTTGACCGGGAGAACCTGCACTACTCGGTCGAAGAGGTGTCCCCTACGCAAAAAAGAGCTCGCATCCTCGAGTTGCTTGCAGAGCACATTGGAGAACCGTCGGCCACAGTACCCCAAGGCGCAGCAATCATTTACGCAGGCAGGCGCCGCCGGACAGAAGAGCTCGCAACAGCGCTGCGTGTGCACGGATGGAATGCTGAGCATTTCCATGCCGGCATCGACCCACCCGAAAAGAAGCGCGTCCAAGATGCATTCATCTCCGGAGAGGTGCCAGTTATCGTTGCGACCAACGCCTTCGGTATGGGAATCGATAAGGAAAACGTACGACTTGTCGTACATGCCGACGTTCCCGGATCCCTTGAGAACTATCTGCAGGAAGCCGGGCGGGCAGGCCGAGACGGCGATTCGGCAAACTGTGTCCTGCTCTTTGCCAAAGGCGACCTCGAGGACCAGTTCGACTTGGCCTCGCGCGGTTGTCTCACCCAACGAGACATTTCTCAGATACTCAAAGCGGTCCGCCGGGCGCGGCGTCGGGACGCCGAAGAGATCGTGCTTTCACCGGGTGAGATCCTGCGGATACCGGACACCGATGTATCGTTCGACGAGCGTGAAGCATCAGCGAATACAAAGGTCAGAACCGCCATCTCGTGGTTGGAACGCACGGGCTTTGTACTACGCGACGAAAACCAGACCCGCGTTTTCCAAGGTGTGCCGGCAGTTCCCGATCTCGAGACTGCAAAAAGGAAAATGGAGGAGCTTAACCTCCCAGAACGTGTACGGCAGCAGTGGCTGGAGGTAATCAGTGAACTGCAAGAGGCGGATATCCGAGAAGGAATCGACACTGATCAGCTTGCTCACTTACCCTCATTTCGATCACTCAGATCCCATGTTGGCGAAGACGCGGCAAATTGGGACCGCACTGTGTCCCGGGAGATCCTTCGCACCCTAGACGGAATGACACGCGCCGGATTGCTAGAGAGAGGGCTCTACTTCACGGCCTGGGTTCGGCATAAGACGAAGAGCCGGTCGCTAGATCGGCTGGCGGAGATTGTAAGAGTTGAGAAAGCAGTGGAGGACCTCTTGCGCACTGAGCATCCTGATGCAACACCCGGCACCGAAATACATCTGTCCATCTCCCACTTGCAGGAACGCCTTCGAACCGAGGAAATAAAAGTCACCCGCGACAGCACGCTAAAGCTACTTGTGGGTTGGGCACGCCAAGGCTTTAGTCAAAAAGCGCTCATCACGCTCGGGGGCGGCGGGCGACATGGCTTGCGTGTGAGTCTGCAAGCCGACTGGGCTGGCTTTCGGGAACAATTGGACCTACGCGTCCAGGTAAGCCAGACGGTACTCAAAGTCCTTCTCGCAATTGCCGAGCGACAAGGCCTGATAGGTGAACAGCTCGTGCTGTTTTCTTTAGAAGATCTCCGGGGTGGCATCGACGGGCAGCTCGGATTGGCTAATCGGATCGGCGATCCTTTCAACGCAATCGAGAAAACGCTCCTGTTCTTAGACGAGCACGACGTTATCAAGCTCCAGAAGGGCTTGTCGATTTTCCGCCAGGCAATGACTATCCGATTTCCAGACGAGGCAAAGGGAAAACGTTATTCCAACCACCACTACCGTCCCCTCCAGGACCACTACGATCAACGGGTGTGTCAGATTCATGCGATTGGACGCTATGTAGAGGAAGCAAAGGCAAGACTCAACGGCGGTCGCCGCTACGTACAGAGCTACTTTAGTCTGCCCGCGTCTGAGTTCATTCAGCATTATTTCGCAGACGATCCTAGGACACTCGAGCGAGCTACATCACGGGAGAGCTATGCGGAAATTGTTGAAAGCCTGTGCAACGATGCTCAGGAGCAAATTGTCACCGCGTCGAAGAATCACAATTTACTAGTGCTGGCAGGTCCTGGGTCCGGAAAGACGCGCGTTGTGGTTCATCGATGTGCCTACCTTCTAAGGGTAGAGCGCGTACGACCCGAACGCATCCTAGTTGTCTGTTTCAACCGCTCCGCCATGCACCAGTTACGAGTGCGGCTCAGAGATCTCGTCGGTGATCTTGCACGCCAAGTTGCTGTACACACCTATCACTCTCTTGCTCTGCACCTGACCGAGCGGTCGATGGCAGCTAGGATCGAGGTGGCGGGTCAGGAGGACATCGACTTTGACAGTATCATCGACGAGGCGAACAGCCGGCTACGGGGTGAAGAGCAGGTTGTAGGAATGGAGCCGGACGAACTTCGAGACCGACTGCTCTCAGGTTTTGAATACGTGCTCGTGGACGAGTACCAGGACATTGATGCGCGGCAGTATGAATTGATCACTCACATTGCGCGACGGGCGGGCGAAGACGAAGATCGCGACCGCTGCGCAACGATCCTCGCAGTGGGCGACGACGATCAGAGCATCTACGAGTGGCGCAACGCTAACGTCCAATTTTTGCGTCAGTTCGAGGAAGAATTCAACGCCCAGCGACACTACCTCGTAGAGAATTACCGATCTACTCAGCACATCATTGACACGTCCAACGCATTGATCTGTCACAACCGGGACCGAATGAAATTGGAGTATTCGATTCGGGTGAATGTGGATCGCTTAAGAGACCCTCCTGGTGGTGAGTGGGAATCGCTGGATCCTATTACCCGGGGACATGTTTCACTGCTGAAAGTAGAGGGTGGCGAGGCACAGGCGGCTACAGTATTAGCTGAGATTGAGCGTCTGCGAAGGCTCGATCCGACGCCAGACTGGCACAACTTCGCCGTCCTCTCGCGGACGCATGATCAACTGGATGCTGTGCGTGCGCTTCTCGAACGTGAGGGCGTGCCGATCCGTAGGGTTCTCCGGGGCGGATTACCGCCTCTTTGGCGTATTCGAGAATTCAAACGCCTGCTTGCACATTTGGAAGAAAATGAACTGTTAGAGGTCTCTATACCAAAACTGCGTGGGGAACTCTCTAGGATTTGCGGTGTGGACTCATTCTGGACGGCAATGGCAAGCCGTATGCTGATGGATCTTGAGGTAGAGTTTGGAACAGAATCCTGTGCTGTGGTTGATGTGACGGTGCACGCAGCGAAGGGATTGGAGTTTGCCCATGTCATCGTGCTCGGTGGTGGGTGGAAGAAGAATGCTCGCCTTTCCGAGGAAGAGCGTCGCCTTTACTATGTGGCGATGACACGAGCACGCAAAACGCTTGCATTGATAGACCGGCGAGATGATCCGCTCCCTTATGCGCGGGAGCTCGAGTTAAAGAACTTACGCCTCCGCAAAGTCGGTGTCGCCGACGGCCAATCAGACAAGTTTGCTGATGTCCGCTACACGGTGCTTGGAATGCGGGATTTATTCATCGACTTTGCGGGTGGAAAGCCTAAAGGACACAAAGTACACCGCTCGCTGGCCCATATGCAAGCCGGTGATTCGATCACCTTAAGCCCCAAGCAATCCGGCCAGGTCGCGGTACTGGATCGCAAGGGTGTGCAGGTGGGGCGTCTCTCAAAGAACACTGCGGAAAGTTGGCAACAGCCAAAGTTGCAACAGATCAATGAAGTCCGGGTGCTCGGCATGGTATCGCGTGAAATGGAGGACTGCAAGCCGGAGTATCGAGATCAAATTGCCGTCCCCGACTGGGAGCTTCCGCTCCTCGAAGTGTGCCACCGCAATCCGGCTGCTGAATAGTCGATTTCCCGATATTAGGGAGTTTTAGCAAGAAGATTAAATTCCCTGAACGTTTTGAGTTTTTTATCTGGTTGAGATGCTAGATGTTTCTTTTCGAATTTTCTCCGCTTTCTCGGGTTCTCCGATCTTTTCGTACACAAGACTCAACTGCCTTCTCGCTTGGACGTAATAGGGGCTTTCGCTTCTGTTCACTTCGGAGAAGTATTCTATGCTCTTGTCCCATTTCTCAAGCTCGAAAGCGGACAGCCCGATCACTAGATTTGCGCCGTCGCGGAAAATACCGTCTTCGGGATCATCATCAAGGAAAACCTCAAGGTGTTTTATCGCTTCTTCGAAGTTCCCAAGCTGGTAATTGATCATCCCCATCTGGTAAAGAGCCAGAATCGACACCTCGGTTCCGGAATGCTCCTCACGCAACGTTTGCAGTTGTGAAAGAGAAGTTTCCATTTCTCCGCTCTTGTAACTCTTAAGAGCCTCGCGGAGTTGCTCGTTTGCCAAGAGGTCTTTTTCTTCCTGTTGCGAGGAAACAAAGCAGACTGCGAGCAGGGCCACTGCTATGACGCCCATGCCGATAAGTATTTTGTTGAAGTGCTCCGAGAGACCTTCGAGGGATTCCGCCAGGAACTCTCTGAATTTATCGGGGCGCTTAAGTTCTTTGGTCGTATATTTTATTTTGGGCATTAATCGTAAATTCTTGCTTTATAGAAAAGCGGCAAGCCTGTAAATTCCGTGTCTTTACTGCCGGATTTATCTGCTGTGTTAGAATATTCCTTGAGTGAACATGATACGTTGTTTCTTCAGACAATGTCAAAGGTTTTCGGGGAATTATCGGGGGAATCGGCTGAGGTTTGATTTCCCGGCCCGAAAGTCTGGACGAAAAAGGACTATGCCCCAAGCGGGCAGGGGTCCGCTTCTGCGCATTTCAGTTTTTTTCCTGCTTCTCTCCGCGATTTTGGGTTACCAGGTATCCGCCGCCGATCCGGAAGCTCCTCCCCGGACAGCAGAGATAGTTGAGATCGAGATAAACGGTTCCATAAATCCCTCGACCGTGGACTACATTAAAACCGGTCTCTCAGAAGCGCGCGCCCGCGATGCCACCGCTCTGCTTATCCTCTTGGATACCCCAGGGGGGCTTCTTAATTCCACGAAGGATATAGTGAAGATCCTTCTTAATTCCGAGGTTCCGGTGATAGTTTACGTCTACCCGAGGGGAGCGACTGCCACTTCCGCGGGAGTTTTCATCACGCTCTCAGCCCACGTGGCGGCCATGTCTCCCGGAACAAGCATAGGGGCGGCCCATCCTGTGATGCTGGGGCGTGGCCAGCAGAGGGGCCCGGCCCCCGGGAAGCCGGAAGAAAAGAAAGACGATAAGTCTTCTGACGTGATGAACGAAAAGATTGAGAATTTCGCGTCGTCTTTTATGGAAAGCATAGCCAAGGAAAGGGGAAGAAATGCGGAATGGGCAGTCGATTCGGTGAGAAAAAGCGTTTCGGTGACCGCCGATGAAGCGCTTAGCAAAAATGTGATTGATATCATCTCTCCCGATATTCCCTCGCTTCTCTCCGAGATAGACGGCAAGGAAGTGAAAGCAAGCGGCCAGAGCGTCCGTCTTGAGACAGCCGGCGCGAGCACGCAGCGCCTCGAGATGAGCCTGCGGCAGAAGGTGGTTAATATTCTCAGCACCCCGGACATAGCGTTTCTGCTTCTCTCCCTGGGCTCGCTCGGAATATTCCTTGAGTTCTACAACCCGGGAATGATTTTTCCCGGAGTCGCCGGACTTATTGCGCTGCTCGTCGGTTTTGTCTCCCTTCAAATCCTTCCTTTTAATTACGCCGGTTTGATACTGCTTTTCGTCGCAATGGCGCTTTTGATATCGGAGGTGTACGTGACGAGTTACGGCCTTTTGAGCCTAGCTGCGCTTGCGTGTCTTGTGTTCGGGGGGCTTCTGCTTTTTGATACGCCGGAATCTGATCTCGGCGTGAGCAGGGGAACCATAGCAGCTGTGGCCGTAAGCATTGGATTGCTCTCGGTTTTTATTGTATATTTAGGCGTAAAATCGTTCAAAGTTCCCGTTCAGGGCGGTTTCGAGGGGATGGTGGGTCAGAAGGGGGAAGTTGTTTCCTGGTCTCAAAAAAGCGGAAAGGTTTTCATCGGGGGAGAGTACTGGGAAGCGACGGGCGAGCGCGAGTTTTCACCCGGGGAAAAAATAAAAGTAATAGAGAGCACAGGAGATCTCGTCGTCAGGGTTTCAGACTATGACGGCAAACAGTGACGCACAATGTCGATAACCGCGATTGTAATTCTCGTAATTGTTTTTCTAATCATTATATCGGGACTTAAGATCCTCTATGAATACGAGAGGGGAGTGATATTCCGTCTCGGAAGAATAGTCGGAGTCAGGGGTCCCGGGTTCATAGTTGTCATCCCGTTTCTTGAGAAAATGGTGAGAGTCAGTCTGCGGCTCGTGACCATGGATGTGCCTCCTCAGGACGTGATCACCAGGGATAACGTTTCGGTAAAGGTAAACGCGGTTGTCTACTTCAGGGTGGTTGAGCCGAACAGGGCCATCTTGCAGGTTGAAAACTATCTCTACGCCACTTCCCAGCTTGCCCAGACAACCTTGAGGAGCACGCTCGGGCAGGTGGAACTGGATGAGCTTCTCTCGGAGAGGGATAAGCTTAACGTCAAGCTTCAGGAGATTCTTGACAAGCAGACCGACGCTTGGGGGATCAAGGTTACCATGGTCGAGGTTAAGTACGTTGACCTCCCGCAGGAAATGCAAAGAGCGATGGCCAAGCAGGCGGAAGCCGAGAGGGAGAGAAGGGCGAAGGTGATAAGCGCCGAAGGAGAGTTTCAGGCCTCCGCCAAAATTGCGGAAGCCTCAGAGATACTGTCGGCAAACCCCGTTTCTCTTCAGCTCAGGTTCCTTCAGACAATAAACGACATATCTTCCGAGAAGGCTTCCACGATCATTCTTCCTGTTCCGCTTGACATCTTGAAGGCCTTTGCGACAAAAGACGAAAAAACGAATTCGTAAGCTTTTTGCCGGACCGAAACTCTTTGTAAAAACTTCATGGGCAAATTTCTGCGTCTCTTTGTGTTCGCGTTGCTGGTTGCGTCCGCGGGGTTCTTTTCTGCCGGATGCTCCCGGAGCGCGGACTGTCAGAATAAAAACGACAACGCCTCACTTGTCGGCAATGCGGACCCGAACTCTTTTTCCGCCGGGGGTTCGCTCATAAGGGAGCTCGGCGAGGAGCCTGCGACCCTCAACCCCGTTATAGCGACTGATGTTTACGAAGGCATCGTTAACGGCGGAATCTACGAGACTCTTATAAGAAGAAACAACGAAACCCTTGAGTTCGAGCCCCTTCTTGCAAGTTCCTGGAAAGTTTCTGAGGACGGGCTTTCCTATACTTTTCATCTCAGAAAAGACGTGAAATGGCATGACGGCACTCCGTTTACCGCCGATGACGTGGTTTTTTCCTATGAATCCATAAGAAACCCCAAAGTCGCCGCCGCCCACCTCCAAAGCTACTACCAAGACGTAAAGTCCTA